>CAZKFV010000067.1:0-14386 GCA_964552295.1 uncultured Thermotogae bacterium
ACGGAAAGATACATGTACAAGCACCAAAGGAATGAGTCCTAGGAAAACGTGCCACACAGATATAGAGTAAAGAACTGTCAATAGAAGGGCGGAAGCACACAAAACAGCGTACTGAATGGAAAATTCGCGAATGCTTTTCCATAATCCGTAGAAAAATCCTCCCCCGCCTGATAGGGAGACAATTCCTCGCACCAGTGACAAATTAGCAACCGAATAAGCGAGGAAAGCTAGAACAGCCCACAGATAGTCTATAGGATATTGCAGGGAGAGCACGCTGTGTCCGGAGTACTCAAGTACCAGCCCTGCTGCCGCGATAGATATCACCAATTGGCTGACATTAAAGGTGATGGGAAGAATCGCATCCAAAATTCCGTTTTCCCTTTGCTTCCATCGTAACAACAGCTCCGAGGCGAGGGATGACACTAAGACTAGAAATATACCCAACCCAGGCCCAAGAATGAAAATAGCAGCTATGTTAATTGCTATGCTACTTGAGATCTCCGAGCGATAGAAGGGAATCCAAGTTGCATATGCCTCAGAGACAACTCCTAGTACCAAGAAAAGAGCGAGAATAGCTATTCCCGGAGTGGTTATGCTGATCGGACTGAAAGCTGCTTGACCGATGACTAGCAAGCAGGTAATGGAAATAATAACAACAAATAGGGTTACTCTAATTGATGTACCCATATCACTCCAGACCAAAAGAAGATCCAGCCGCGCTATCGTATATTATAACCGGAAATAAGCGGCTGGACCACTAGCTGCGTCGATTTACGGATGCCACTTCCAACTTGCTCCAAGAGCGACGCCAAGAGAAGCAATCATCAATAAGTAGTAGATACCCTTATGCTTCCTGAGTCTTGCAAATGTCTTGCGGAGTTTATTGCCGAAATCAGAGTTATAGCCTTGCCACTTCATAAAGTTGACCCCCTATTTGTCTAGATTTACGGATGCCATTTCCAACTTGCACCCAGCGCCAACCCTAAAGCAGCAATCATCAACAAATAATACATCCCTTTGCTTGACAGTAACTTCTTGGTAATTTTCTTCATCACCTATCCTCCTTTCAGCTTGGAGGCGAAACTTAGTTTTAGGGAAGCTTCATAGCAACCCTTAACGCTTGTAGCAGTAACCGCTCACAGTTCTTCCCCATTTGAAAAATAAAGGAAGACAACGGTCAGTTGCTGTCTGCCTTCCGATACGTATTGTTTTATCACCCCCTGGACTCACTTTTGGAATCCGATCTATATTGTACTGATTCATACTTCTAATTGCCGATGGCATCTATTTTGAGTGCTATCTAACTGTATAATACAATGACTAGACGATAACAACCCAAAAAGTACCGCCATGTGAAACAAATGTCCTTAAGCATTACACCCATTTTTCTGGCTCGATAAAGCTTTTTTACAATTCTGTTGCTCTTATCTACAAATTGGCGAGCTTGGCCCTCGCAATCGAATGTCTGCTTAGATCTTTACCTCTTCTTAAGCACTGGAGTCCCATATAACAGTCTATCCCCGAACTCCCCTTTGCTCACCTTTTCACTCCCTTTCTTTAGGCGAATGACAACCATTATAGGGATAAGATGTAGAGTTGTCAAAATAAGACTGACATTGTCGCGATTTGCATGCTTGTAGTATGCTTGTATGGTGCGTAGATCGTGACCCCAAAACAAGGTATGTAGCAATTTGACTTCCCTTTATCTGCCGGGTAAAGTTTGACGTGGATATTGACAGTGAGGTGCGAGAGTGAAAGAATATGAGATTGTGTATGTGTTGCGTCCAGATATTTCCGACGAAGCACGTGCTAAAAAAGTGGAACGCATTCATAGCCTGATTACCGATAATGGTGGCCAGGTTGACAAAGTTGACGACTGGGGAAAGAAAGTGCTTGCATACGAGATTAAGCACCATTCAGAGGGATATTATGGACTAAGTGTATTCAAGCTATCCCCCCAATTAGTTAACCCCATAAGCGAGCGTCTTAACATCGATGAGGAAGTTCTTCGATATCAGATAGTTGCTACTGATAAGTAGGGTGATGAAGAAATATGTCTGCAGGCCTTAACAAAGTTATTATGATAGGCAATCTGACCGCAGATCCTGAGCTTCAATATACCTCGGGAGGCACAGCTCGAACAAGATTCAGTATAGCGATAAATCGTCAGTACAAAGATAGTTCTGGCCAGCTGCAGGAGAACGTCACCTTTGTGCCAGTTGTTGCTTGGGGAGCACAGGCTGAGAACTGCGCTAACTACCTTAGTAAAGGTCGGTCTGTCGCTGTTGAGGGCAGGCTGCGAATTGACAGCTTTGAGACCCAGGATGGCGAGAAGAAGAAGGTAGTTGAGGTTGTTGCGCAGAATATCCAGTTTTTAGGTGGGGGAAGGCCTTCGGATAATGCCGGAACAATTCCCGCGCAAAATGAAAGCTCAGCTAGCGAAGAGGAGGAGGTTCCTTTTTAAGAGATGTTTTATAAGCGAAGACAAGTATGTCGAGTCTGTGAGCGAGAGATAGTTCTCGACTACAAGAAGCCGGAAGAATTGAAGCAGTATATGAATCGCTTGGGAAAGATCCTCCCTAAGCGTGCAACACATTTGTGCACAAAGCATCAAAGACAGGTTGCTCGTGAGATCAACCGAGCGCGCAAATTGGCTTTGCTTCCCTACATTGGTGAAGCAAAGATGATAACCGATTCACGCCCACGGAATAGGAGATAACTGACACTATAAAAAGCGTTAAGTTTATCCCCTTGCGAGTTATTGCCAAGAACTTACCCTCCCATGGATTACTGGGAGGGTTTTATATGTTGTTTTGGGTTAATGACGCCTTTTGTAGCTCAGGGTTGAAAACAACGCACTTACCAATATATAAGCCTAAGCATCGCTTCGCCTTATATAAGCAGACTCTGATAAAATGGTATCATGTTTAGAACCGTAGCTGTTATTATGCATGCTCCGCTTGGAGAAACCGCGGGCGAGGAAATGGTAGAGACGGCCCGGGGGGCATCCTTGTTGGATCTCGCACAGAACCTTTGTGCGGCCGGGATTGAAGAAATAGTGCTTGTTACAGAGAGTGATTCATTTATAGGGGAAATTGCTAAATTTGGCATCTCAGTGACTAGTGAGCGTGGTCCATCTCCATTTCATTTTGGCAAGACATTGCAGCAACTTGTAGATAAGTACCACATTGATGGTCTTCTATACTTCGGAAGCGGCAGTGGAACCTTTTTGAACGCTGAGCGCATACAAACTTTGGCTGGCTTTGCCCAACGCAGAGAGCCAGGGGCGCTTCTTAACAATTTCTACAGCTGTGATTACGCGGCGGTGTCGCAGCCGAGTCATCTTTTTTCTCTGGATCTTCCAGCAATTGATAATTCGTTTGGCTTGACTCTGTCTGATGCTGGAACTAGTTGTTATTGCCTTCCGCGTGATCTTTCAACTCAATATGATATTGACACTCCAACGGATGTTCTCCTACTTGCGGGAACCAATACAGGAGGAGAAAGAATATCCTTGTACGTAAATACCATCAGTTATTGTAATCGAGACATTCCGGAGATTCTGAAACTTGTAAGATCTCGCGATGCCCAATTGATGATCATTGGTAGAGTTAATCCACTAACCTGGGGACACTTTGAGCGGGAGTCGGCATGTCGCTCCAGCGTACTAAGTGAGGGGAGAGGTATGCGTGGGTATCCCTCTGATAAGATGATCCTGACCAACAGCCTGCTTATAGAGAAGGGCGCATATACTTTCTTCGAGCAACTGTCAGATGCATGCGACGGCGCGATAATCGATACGAGGCCGCTGCTTGCAAAAAAAGGCAAGCTGCCGCCCGCCAGTGATCGCTTCGCTAGTGATTTGCTTGATCATCCGGTTATTCATGATTCATTTTGGCGAGAGTTCACAGCAGCTGCGTCCGAGACAAGGATTCCAGTAATCTTAGGCGGGCACTCGCTTGTAAGCGGGGGATTGTATCTGCTCGCTCGGGAGGGTTGGAAAGATCATCAACTTCCCCGTAGACTACACCCTGATACGATAGACTGGCAAAAGGAGCAGACATGAGTGACACGCTTAATCTAACCCATCTTGTACAGAGCGATCCCCAAACCGCGGCCCAGATTAGCGCCGAGCAGCGCCGCCAACAGGAGAAGATCATCCTTATTCCCTCCGAAAGCTTTACACCCCCAGAGGTTCGCGAGGCTCTTGGATCAGTTTTCACCAGCGTTTATGCAGAAGGCTATCCCCGTCCAGCGATGCGTTATTCTTCTTCGGATGATCTGGCTGACCTTGATATGCAGCTTGCTGCTCACCGCCGCTACGCTGATTGGCGTTTCTACAAGGGCACGGAAATGGCAGATCTTGTTGAATCCCTTGCTGGAAGGCGTGCTGCAGAATGCTTTGCCACCTCCGATTGGCCAGCGGAAAGGATACATAGCAACGTACAGCCGCTCTCGGGAGCAGCGGCGAATCTGGCTGTGTACCAGGCTTTTGTGCAACCAGGCGAGGTGGTTATGGGGATGGACCTATCCGAAGGCGGTCACCTGACTCATGGCTCGCAGTTCAATATAACTGGAAAGCGTTACAAGATAATCTCCTACGCAGCTGATCGTAGTACCGGGCAGCTTGACTACGAAAAGATGATGGAGCTTGCCAAGATTCATAGGCCCAAGATGGTTATTGGGGGATTTACTTCGTACCCATGGCAACCGGATTGGAAGGCGTTCCGCGAGATTGCTGACTCTGTAGGAGCCATTCTGCTTGCGGATGTTGCTCATACAGCGGGGATGATAATTGGAGGGGTGTACCCTAATCCGATTGGCATTGCTGATGTTATTTCGTTCACTACCCACAAGACGCTTTGCGGTCCGCGTGGTGCAGTGATTCTATCTACCGATCCAGAGATTGCTGCCCAGATAGATAATTCCATATTCCCTGGAGAGCAAGGCGGGCCACATGTAAACAAGTTTGCAGCCATTGCCGTAGCGCTGAGACTTGCTCAGCGAGAAGAGTTTAAGAAACTGCAACGCCGTATTGTGGAAAACGCCAGGCATCTTGCTGATGCGTTATCAAGTGAAGGGCTGACCATTGCCTACGGTGGAACCAATACCCACCTGTTGTTAGTGGATTTAAGCAAAATTACCTCGGAAACAGGGTTTACGATGATGGGTGAGATTGCCTCAAGAATACTCGATTTGGCTGGCATTGTCTGCAACAAGAACACTATACCCGGGGATCACAGCGCTGCCGATGCTCACGGAATACGCTTGGGAACACCGTGGGCAACACAACGCGGGATGGGAAAGGAAGAGATGGAAATCCTTGCCTCGATAATCGCTAAGTTGTTAGGCTCTATCAGGCCCTTCTCTTATCTTGGCCTCAGTGGAGACCTCTCGCGCGGGAAACTTCCTTTGCAAGTCCTTGAGCGAGCTAAGGAAGAAGTGCGCGCGTTGATAGCTAGGGTTGATCCAAAGGTTGCTCCTTTGAAAAGGCAACATAACAACGGTCCCTGGTCGATCTTGAGGGTGCGCGGAGGCCGCAGCAGGTCCCTGCTTCATCAGGCAACTACCTCTGATATCTTTTCTCTTTGCCAAGGTGAAAAATGTGAGACGTTTCTGTTTGACGACAAAGGGTCACTGATATCTAGCCTTATCCTCGGGCGCACGGGAGATCAAGAGTACGTAGTGCTTGCCCCGAGAGAAAATGGTCCTGATGTCTATAAGTGGTTGTGTGGGCTTGCTGATGGTTATACGTTATTTGATGATGATCTGTTTCGAAAGATCGAGGGGCCAGCCTTCATAGAGTACATTGTTGAAGAAGATGTGCCAGAAAAATGGCGTAAGTGGTTATCATCAGAAGCGGTGGATATCTCCTCAGGGACTGATGTTTCCTCAGCATATGAGAATCGGCCCGATCTGTTCTTGACTAATAAGCCTTACTTTGTGGCTCAAAAGAAGCTAGACCCTGTTTTCCGGGGATCAGATAAGAAGCCGTTTGCCTGGCAGGAATTGGAAGGGAAGCTTAAACGTACGCCGCTTTATGAAACACACAAGGCACTAGGTGCAAAATTAGTCCCGTTTGCTGGATGGGAGATGCCCGTTTGGTATACTTCGGCACTTGAAGAGCATCGTGCAGTAAGAGAAGCTGCGGGCCTATTTGATTTGGGGCACATGGGAATATTTCAAGTTTCAGGGGAGCATGCAACGGAGTTTCTAAACAATGTAACTGCCAATTACGCTGCGTGGCTTTCTGATGGCCAATCGCAGTATGCTCACCTATTGGACCCAGCAGGTGATGTAATCGATGATATCTTTGTTTATCGCCGCAGTGCGGAAAGGTATCTTCTGGTAGTAAATGCGTCTAATGAGGACAAGGACTGGAAATGGCTGACTGGGCTAAATGATGGCCACTATCTTGTTGATAATGCAATGCCGGATCGTAGTATTGGCCACCCCGTTACTCTCCAGGACCTAAAGCGCGAGAGGGGTTTAATGGACATAGCTCTCCAAGGACCTCGGAGCAACGAAATCCTGAGACAATTACTTGGGCCTGAAGAGCGAAACAGCGTGGCTGTGCTAAAGCGGACGGAATTTTGTGAGATTGTAATAGATGGCCGTCAGATGATTGTGGCTCGCACAGGTTACACCGGCGAAGATACTGGCTATGAGATTTACCTGGCTTCTGCGGATGGGGTTTGGCTGTGGAATAAGCTTCTTGAAGTAGGATCTCCCCTTGGCTTGATTCCCTGCGGGCTTGCCTCACGTGATTCCACTCGTACTGAGGCGGGTTTCCCCTTGTATGACCATGAGCTTGCTGGGCCACATAAGGTTGATCCTTTTGAAGCGGGATTTGGTGCTTACATAAAGCTGCACAAGCCGTTCTTTATTGGCAGGGAAAGCTGTGTGTCTATGTATACTAAACAGACTCGTGAACTCGTTCGGTTTCAAGTTACCCAGTCTGGGTCTCGTCCAGTTCGTCAAGGAGCAGCTGTCGTCGAAAAAAACGGGTCTTACATAGGCAGGGTAACAAGCTGCGTCAGCCTAGGAGACAAACAGGTTGGCCTGGCTCTGTCAGAAAAGCGGGGCCTTGCCGCAGGATTCTCGATAGAGCTTATTAATCCTCCGCGTGATGATAGCGGAAAGCCGGTTGGGAAACTGGAATTTGGTGACAAGGTAGCTGTGGGGATAGATGCAGTGATTGTAACTCGCTTTTTGGAGAAGAACGTTCTTCCGGAGCCGGGCGGCGAGTGACACTTCTCTCAGACGAACTTTTCTATTATTTGCTCGACCAGCTGATTGCGGGTTCCTGTCTTAACACGATAGAGATCAAACTGCTGCCTTAGGGTGTGTGCTAACGGATGATTTATGTTGGCGTGTGTGGAGACGATGAAGGGATTGTCACTTCGGATGACCTGCTCCACGGCGGGGATGAATCCAGGTGAAGTTATCTCCATAGGACCAATCTCGTCTATTACTACTAATTTTCCTTCTTCACGTGCGCGATCGATTGCTCGTATGCCGATGTTTACTAAATCATCCAGATTAACTCGATAGCGGCCAATCTTAGGTCCTTCAGCCTGATGGATATGAGCAAGAACACCTTCTACTCGCGTAGCCAAATCAATTATAGAGAATCCAACACGATGCCCGCACTTGCGGATCTCCTTTGTGATCATGCCCCCGACTGGAATAGGCAGTGCTAATATTACTGACTCGATCAAAGTCGTCTTCCCTACGCCGGGCCGTCCGGTTATTACTATTTTTCCCTTGCTTGTCATCGCTTCATATTATTCTATACCGCGCTGACTGGGTAGTGAAGATGTGCGATAGCTACAGAAGATGTCGACTGCAGTCTGCGCACATTAAGATTCAACTAGTCCTGGCTGTATGCAAAGCCCTCCGAAATCTGCTAACATAATATCCAAGTCTGGTAAGAAATGCGTTGTAGCTTCAACCTAAGAAGCGGTAACCCGATGATCCTATGGATCTTGCTGTAATAACAGGATGGGGCGTTCTAGATAGTAATAACAGTCCTTTTGGCCTGTGGCTAATCCTTCTTAAGGACATTACTCACCAATCCTCTGGAAAGATTAGGTTGTAGAAATTGTAGAGCGGTTGTAGGTTCAGTACTAAGAGGTGATAGCATTGTCATTCTTGCGTCAGGGCATTCTATTTGTCCTTTTTGGTGTAATAGTTTTGATCTCTTTTTCTGTTACGGCTTCATTGTGTTCCTACCGAGCGCCAAATAGTGAACTCTATGACTTGAAGATCGGTTTTTCTTATCACTACTACAACGATCCGTTCGGTCTTCCCGACAGAGACGTTGACGCTGGGCGGTTCCTCATAGATTATTCTCGTCGATACGAATCGCCCGACTTTGGGTTTGATATCAGTGTTGAGAATGACATGCAAATCTCTACTGTTGCTTTGTCTTCTTTTGTAATTAACGCGGAAGGAAACCTGAAACGTTATTTTTCCCCAGACAAGTCTTACTTCGGGATAGCAGGAGTTACCGGCAAAAGCGCTTCTTCCTACAAGACCATAGGGCTTTCGGCTAAAATCGGCGTTGGATACGGACGGTTCACGGATGTTACTCCGATGGCAAAGGCTGTTGAGATCGATGAGTATCTATTTTCGCAAGAGGCCATAACATCTCACCTAGAAGAGCCGGATTTGGAATCCATTGCTCATGAAATCAACAACCTGGATCGTTACGAATCGATCAATTCACTCTTGGGAGCATTGCAGGATATTCTTGAAGGATCACGTCTTCTAAGCGCGAGCGGATTAGATGCCTTACACATCTATGATATGGCCCAGATTGTGCAGGACGATAGTCATCCCCGCTATTGTGGAGGAAGCTTTAGTGTTGGCCTGGGATACGAGCTTTTAGACCCGAGGCAAGAGGCTAACGACCTGTTAGCCACAGGATCGTTTGAATATGCTTTCACAACAACGCCAAAGGCGCAGTTTCTAATGAGCGGTGGTTTCTCAGGCGCTTATGATTTCCTAAGTACAAACCAAATGGATGTTCGCGCAAACTATGATTATATGCTAACCGATACACTTGACGTCTCTTTCATTTATTCATTTGTTCGCGAAACATGGGAAGGAAACCCAACTGATAAACATGACCTATCACTTGACGTTACATTTACTCCTGTAAAGAACGCAAACATTGTCTTGTCGGTCGATTTCGTTCACGAACCGTATTTCTTGGAATGGAAGCAGGAAATCAAGTTCGAGATAGTAATGGTGTTGCTGCCTTGATTGCGGTCTAATATTACCATCTTGATCAGATGAAGCGCTGGCTTACATCTAAGACCACCTCTCGCATTAATCCGTCTGGCAATAGAGTAGCTGCTTCTTCAACAGGGAAATAGCGAGCCTCAGCTATTTCATCTGGATCAGGGTTTGGCCTATCCGATAGGTTAACCAGGTAGAAAAGCATTACCCAGTGTAATTTACTTGTTTGCCCGACTTGAGCTTTCACATCTAGGAAAGATTCTATTCTTCCCTCTGTTCCCAGTTCTTCTTTCACTTCGCGTAACAGCCCCTGGTGAGGCTGTTCACCGAAACGTAAGAATCCTCCCGGAAGAGACCATCTGCCTTTGGTGAAGCCACGACTTCCCTTGACAAGAAGAACTGTCTTATGATCTACGCATACCGCTTCAACAACTACCCGATGCATGGTTGAATGTACCGCTTCCTGTAATAATTTAGAAACACTGCTATGGGAGGCTAGTTCATCCTTACCCCACCATTCTTTTGGATGATGAGGTAGACGAGGAACGCAGAATAAAACAGGTTTGCTTGTTGCTAGCTGCGCAATCTCGTCGTACTCAAAAGGGATCTCGCTGAACTTTGGCAGGTCCAAGAATAGCTTTCTCTGAATGGTGAACACCTTGCCATCGGTCTCCAAGTAGTAATGCATAAATTCCTCCTGCACGTTATTGTACGCCTTGTGGGTATGTTTTTTCTAAGGTTGCATCGTTTGAACAGGCCAGGGATAATCCCCCATGATTCATTGCAGATTCCTTACTATTTGGGGGTAGATTGTGTATAAGATCCTAAGCAAGCGAACCCTGGGTCCTAAAGTGCGTGAATACGCAATTGAGGCCCCAGAAATCGCCCGCAGTGCAAGATCTGGACAGTTTGTTGTGATGCGCTTGCATGAACGGGGAGAGCGTATACCTCTTACTGTCGTTGAAACCGATGAGAAGAAAGGGTCAGTAACTATCGTCGTGCAGGAAGTTGGAAAGAGCACCATTGAAATGGGGTCCCATTTCAATGCTGGAGATAGTGTGCTTGACTTTGTGGGACCTTTGGGACAGCCATCGGAGATCGACAATTACGGGACGGTAATCTGTGTAGGAGGGGGACTTGGAATTGCTCCGCTTTATCCAATTACGCGTGATTTAAAGAATGCTGGCAATACGGTTATTGGCATTATTGGAGCCCGAAACAAAGAATTACTTTTTTATGTTGATCGTATGAATGAAGTATGCGATGAATTGATAGTAATGACCGATGATGGATCAAATGGAAACAAGGGATTTGTCAGCAATCCACTGCGGGACATTCTTGCTTCTGGGCGTGAGATCAATCGTGTCTGGGCGATCGGCCCTGCAATTATGATGAAGGTCGCCTCTGATGTAACTCGCGAGTTTTCTGTACCAACTGTGGTTAGCCTGAACTCAGTTATGGTTGATGGAACTGGTATGTGTGGAAGTTGTCGAGTTGAGGTTGGAGAAGATGTAAAATTTGCGTGTGTTGATGGCCCTGAATTTGATGGGCACCTTGTGAATTTTGACTTACTGATATCACGGCAGAGCTTCTACAAAAAAGAAGAGGGATGTGCCCTAGAGCGTTACCTAGCAAGTGAGAAGAAGCAAGGAGCTCTTGCATGATACAAAAGCAACAGGTTTCAATGCGGGAACAGGAGCCAGAGGTTCGAATACATAATTTTGACGAGGTCCCGCTTGGATATACGCAGGAAGAAGCAATACTTGAAGCTGAGCGTTGTCTTCAATGTCCTAAACCTCCTTGCGTGCAGGGTTGTCCAGTAAACATAGATATTCCACGCTTCATAAAGCACATCAAAAACAGGCGCTTTGCCGAAGCTATCGCAACCATCAAAGAGACCAACAGTCTTCCGGCTGTCTGTGGTCGCGTTTGTCCTCAAGAGGAGCAGTGTCAGGGGGTGTGTGTCTTAGGATCACGTTTTGAGCCAGTGGCAATTGGCAGGCTCGAGCGATTTTGCGCCGATTGGGAGGCCGAGCATGGGGCTAGTGTGCAGGAGGCCTTGCCGACGAACAACAAGAGGGTGGCGGTGATAGGAGCAGGGCCTGCTGGCTTAACGGCAGCGGGTGATCTGCGCAAGATGGGTTACCAGGTAACGATATTTGAGCTGTTCCATGTAGCGGGCGGCGTACTTATGTATGGCATCCCTGAGTTCCGTCTTCCTAAGGAAATTGTCCAGCGAGAGATTTCTTCTTTGGAAAAAATGGGAGTTAAGATTGAAGTAAACAAAGTAGTTGGGCAGCTCTACACAATTGACGAGCTTATGTCTCGAGGGCATGATGCGGTATTCATTGGTACTGGAGCTGGACTGCCTCACTTCCTTAACATTCCTGGCGAGAACCTGAATGGTGTTTATTCTGCCAATGAGTTTCTTACGCGTACCAATCTGATGCGAGCGTTTAAGTTCCCTGAATACGACACCCCGATAAGGGTTGGCAAGAGAGTGATTACGGTGGGTGGAGGGAACGTGGCCATGGATTCAGCGCGGACAGCATTGCGGCTGGGAGCTGAGGAATCGATAATAGTCTACCGTCGAAGCGAAGGCGAGCTACCCGCGCGTGTTGAGGAAGTCGAGCATGCCAAGGAAGAAGGTGTGAAGTTGGAGCTGTTGGCCAACCCAGTGCGTTTCTTAGAGAAAGAAGGTGCTATTGGCGGGGCGGAATGTATTAGGATGGAGCTTGGAGAACCTGATGAATCGGGTAGAAGACGTCCCCTTCCTATCGAAGGCTCAGAGTTCGTGATAGACGCAGATACTGTCGTGATCGCAGTCGGAAATGGGCCTCATCCGCTTGTGCCACGCACTACAAAGGGTTTAGAACTTACTAAGCGTGGAAACATCGTTGCAGATCCTGAGACTGGGCAAACAAGTAAGGAAGGCGTCTTTGCTGGAGGAGACATCGTTACAGGTGCTGCAACGGTGATCCAGGCAATGGGGGCGGGTAAAAAAGCTGCAACAGCTATAGATATCTATCTCAAGTCAAAAACATAAGCGCTTCATTTACTTACCATAAGGAAGATGGTTATTGTAGCCTTTGTGCTCTTAATATAAATTAATCCGGCTTGCTAGTAGTTAAGGGAACTAGCATATTAGAATTTGTTTATTAGTTCAAATCTACAGGAGGAAAATCAAGTGGAGTCCATCAAGAAAGCGATCTGTGAATATGTGGACAGCATTGCAGAAGAATTGATCGATACAAGCAGGCAAATCTTCGAGCATCCAGAGCTCAAGTTTGAGGAAGAGTATGCGTCGTCGCTTCTTGCTGAGAAAATACAGGCTGCGGGTTTTTCGACCCAGACAGGCGTTGCCGGACTAAAGACTGCTTTTCGGGCTGACCACCCAGCTGTCAGTGATGGATCTAACGTGGCGATCATCAGCGAATACGACGCCCTTCCTGATATTGGGCACGCATGCGGTCATAACCTGATAGCCGCTGCTGGCTTAGGGGCCGCTCTTGCTGTTGGGCATTTCAAGAAGGATCTTCCGGGGAAGCTTCTCTATTTGGGCACACCTGCTGAAGAAGGCGGTGGCGGAAAAGTTATCATGGTTGATGCTGGGTTATTTGAAGGAGTAGACGCAGCGATGATGTTTCACCCTTCGTCTAACACGGTTGTGAATCGCCGGAGCTTGGCCATCTCCGAGGTTATGATAGAATTCACAGGCAAAGCCTCGCACGCATCGGGATCACCAGAGAAGGGGATAAATGCTCTTGATGCGGTCATTCAGACATTCAACGGGCTAAACGCCCTACGTCAGCACATCAAGGACGGAGCCCGGATTCATGGCATCATCACGGATGGAGGGGCCAAGCCGAATATTGTTCCGGAGCATGCGGCAGCTAACTTCTACGTGAGGGCGCTGGAAAACGAGTATCGAGATACACTGTTAGATAAACTGCGCGCATGCGCGGAAGGCGCTGCGCTGGCAACCCGAGCAAAGCTGGATTTCAAAGTCGTGGGTCATTCGTATAAGGCGATGAAACCTAATCATGTAATTGGCGATGCTTTTGTGAAAAATCTGGCTGAACTTGGAGAACCCCTAGTGCCGCCGCCAGCAGATGCTGGGATGGGTTCAACCGATATGGGTGATGTTAGCCAGGTAGTACCATCAATTCATGCCTACATAAAGATTTGCGAAGAGGATACACCAGCCCACTCACGAGGGTTTGCACAAGCGGCTATCTCAAAACGCGGCCTTGATGTGATGCTAATTGCGGCCAAGGCCTTAGCAATGACTGCTGTTGACATCCTTAGCAATCCGAAGCTAGTAGAAAAGATGTGGGACGAGTTTCGATCCTCATAACGCTTTAACAAATCTGTCTAGGCTATTTCGCCGGCCTTCTCAGAGTAGCCTGGACAGCACTATGCCCCTTGACGCTTACTGTGATGACAGCGTTTCGTCAATCTGCCCGTTTGGAAGCATATTATCAGGATGAGGATCTCCTCTTTCCTCCATCTGGTAGCGCACGCAGGCTTTCCAATTACCATGACAGTAATCTGTAACCCACTTCTTATCTAGCTTGCCAGCCTCGTAGAAACACTTCATGGGGCAGACGGAATACCACTTACACTGATTCTTTTGATTGTTCATCGCTTTCGCTACCAAATGAGCACTAAGTAAGGCTTTCTTAAGAATAGTACACGGTTATCAGGGGTCCGTCTAGTGTAGGCATTTGCTGATGGTTAGGTCTTGCTAAGCGCGTAGGTGTAGGTCATGGTAGCGTCCACTTCCGAACGGCCAAGCAGTTCCCGAACCGTGTGTGGCATGCCCTAGAATTGTACCGGCCAGAAGTAGTGAATAGAGTGCAAATCTGGTGTCAGACCTTCATTGTTAGGATTTTGGCATGGTCTCATCAACCCGCGTTAAATGATTGAAGGCTCTTGCAGTGTGGTAACTTGCCTGCCTGTCTTTCTGACGCAGAAAGCGTTCCCACGTCCGGGCTTAGGAAAAAATGGTATTACTGACGCGCTCGTTACCCACTTCGAATAGCAAGAGCCAAGTCTGGCGTCATATTTTGGCCAGACGGAGGAAATAAAGGGCGATTAAGAGAAGCATGATGAGAACTAGCCACACTGACATTGCAAT
>CAZKFV010000068.1:0-3113 GCA_964552295.1 uncultured Thermotogae bacterium
GATCCTTTGCACTGTAATGCTCTTGTCGGTGGCGCGCTTATCGTCAGCTTGGCGGTTGCAAAAATGTGCATCCATATAGCCATTATCGGGTTGATATGTTATTGAGCCTTGATCGCTACAAGATTTTCCAACCTGAGTTCAGCTTTCAAGTGCAACGGTCAAGGGTGTCTTTGTGGAGAAGAATACATCAACGGGGAATATGACCTGAGCTGAGAAAAAACCGGACGACCACAGGGTCGCCCGGCCATCAACTATAATATCTTGATACTGTTACATGCTCACAGCCTCTTTTTAGATTTTAGAGATGGCTAGATGAAGGCAAAGAAGCCTAGCAACACCCAGATCGATGCTCCTGTGGCGCTGTACATTAGCCGCTGTTGCTGCATCATATCCTTATAACCAGCCATGTATCCTCGTTTATAGTCGTCTTTCTTGCTATCCAAGAAAATCATACGCTCTGCAGGGATTGTAGGCTGAGTAAGAAACACATACGCTAGGTTTACGGGACCCCACAATGCGCCCCAGAGTACATTGACCATCGAGACGTCATCTTTGGCATCAAGCCTTCCATCTTGAAAACCATCGTCATACAACGCTGCCTGAACTGCGAGGTTGTAGCTACCAATGGTCACTAGAGTTACTACAATCACTAGCCCAACTAAGAAAAAACGGTTCTTGTCCACTTGTTCCTCCTGATAAGTTGTAAGAGTAATAATGGCCTTGGCCCCGCTACTTTTGCGATTACCAGGCTATCTAATCTACCAGATAAATGACTTGTTATCAAGCTTTCATTTTTTCGGGGTATCGGATTTTTGTGGTTTGGAGCGCCTCGAAGGCATAAGATTGCGTGTTGAGAAAACTTTTCTAGCAGCCATAAACACTGCGTAGCTTCTCCGCCATCAAAGGGACTAAAGGCGGGAAATCTCGGCATTGGTTTGGAAACGTGGCAGGTAGCCACTCAAGACAGAACAAAAAGAGAAAAAGGCCCCCCTTGACACCATCTTCCAAGAGTTAATGGGGTCGGTACACGACACGTGCTTTCATCTGTTACATCCAATTACTGATCATCAGGGGACAGACACACATTGATCTTGGTTGTTGTAGCTGATCTATCCCTTCTTTGGCATAGTAAAGAAGGGCAGCAGTAGATGGTATAGACGATTGTGCCGTCTTCGGAAGCGGTATCTCTTTTATTGGTGTTCTTGGATGAATCTTAGCTAAGTGGCATGCTTTGGATATGGCAACATCAAGCCCTCCAAGCTCGTCAACTAGACCATTTTCAAATGCCTGCCTTCCTGTCCACACCCTACCGCCACCGATGGCATCGATATCCTCCGGGCTCATCTGCCGAGCTGAGCTTACCCTCTCAAGGAAGATCTTGTAGGTGTGTCTGATGAAGTCAAGAAGCTTATCGCGTTCTTCTTCAGTGAAAGGTCTTTGCCAATTGTAGAAGGTCGCGCTTTTGCCGCGTTGCAGCACTTCTTCATTTATCAATAGCTTTTCAAGTATCCCGGCATTGATAAGTTTGCCAGATAGAACACCGATTGAGCCAGTGATTGTTCCTGGTTGAGCTACAACATAATTAGCTGGCGTTGACACATAGTATCCACCTGATGCAGCCACAGATGACATGTAACACACGACTGGTTTCTTTTGTGCCAAGCTTTGCAGAGCTGAAGACATCGCTTCAGATGAAGTTGCTGAACCACCTCCAGAGTCTACGAACAGCAAAAGCGCCTTAGCCCTCTTGTCCTTCAGTACATTTCTTACCTGCTGGACGATAGTTTGGTCACCAACTCGCGGGTTTAAAACCAAAGGAAGCTTGAACGGTGGCTTAACTGGGGGGTGGCTGCTTTTTCCATCAATAATGTCTCCTTCCACGCGGATGAGCGCTACATAGCCGCCCGGTCTGTCTAATGGCGGCGGGGCGAGAGTTTTGCGACACCTGTCGTAAGATATAATCTTAGCTTGTTTGTCTCCGATTCCCAGATGCGCAGGTATTTCCTCCTGATTTGCGATTTTGTCGACTGCTTTGGCCTCCAGTGCTTGTTCATCGGTGTAAGGGGCTCCATCTATCAGGTTTCTTATTGAATCTTGGCTGCTATTTCGATCGCTAGCGATATCCTTTGTTAGCTCGCCATATATGTCATCTAAAAGCCAGTTTGCCATCTCGCGTGCCGCATCTGACATCTGGGATCTGGTTAGGCGGTCAGCTGCGGTCTTATAAGGACTTATCTGGACAAAATCGCCCTTCAATCCAATGTGCTCCATAGCATCGCCAAGAAAGATGTAGCTTTGAGATAGCCCCAAGTGGCCCAGTGATCCCCCACGGGCGAGTATTATTTCGTCCGATGACGCGGCTAGATAGAAGCCAGGCATGTTATAGTTTGAGGCCCAAGAAACAACTTGCTTCCCAGATTCTTTCAATTCTTTCAGGAAATGGCGAACTGTTTGAAGTTGCGCCATTGATAGACTTGGCTCCACGATGTTTAGTAAGACCCCACGAACTCTACGATCATTAGCCACCTGGGCAAATTGCTCGCCCAGCTCCTTTAGGCTTAGTTTCTTTCCTAGAAACTTGCTCTTGAGAAAACCCTGCTTTGGAGAAGGGATATCCGGGTATTCGCCTTCTAAGGTGAACAAGATGTAGTCAGGCGGTCTCTTCAATAAACGCAAAGGATAAAACAGACCCCTTATCAAAAGACGGATCGCATAGATTATGTAAGACATTCTCGTTACCTTCCTGTAATTTGATATTGTAACTTTTTCTTACCCAGATCCAAATACAAGCTTTAGCAGGTAAGATGAAGCCCACAAGCTACATACTGGCGCTGTGTCAATCGCTTATTGCATTCTTCTACAGCTTGGGCAGTTGGAAGCTCTATTAGCGTTATCCCCTTTGATTCTAGCCAGTCGCGAGTGGCTGCCGGTACTTTCAGCCGGCCAAATGCGCCTGTCCCAATAACAAGTGTCTCAGGCGGGCGTTGCATTAGGCATTCGAGATCTTCGGGGTAAAGCGAGTGTCCCTGACGGCGTATCCATGGGTGAAACACCTGGTTAGGTGTGATAATGACATCGCGATTGTACTTTGTCTCATCAACCGCAACACTGCC
>CAZKFV010000069.1:0-18779 GCA_964552295.1 uncultured Thermotogae bacterium
GAGCTAACCAGGCTGAAGGTACCGCTTTCCTTGTCTTCCATATCGCGCAGGATAAATTTGCTTCCTACACCGATGGTGTCTTTGGAGATCTGGTCGTCGGGAATAACCTCCGCCGAATCGAGAATGGTGGTCAAACGGCGCACTTCACGCTCGTAATACTGCTGCTCGCTCTGAAGGTATATGTACTCCTTGTTCTCCCTCAGGTCCCCGCCATTCATCTTCGATGCCTTTAGCTTCTCTGGGATCTCCTCGTAGAGAATCTTCTTTGCTTTCTCCAGTTCTTCTTGCATCAAGGCATGCCCTTCCTTAGTCAGGAAGATTCTTTCTTTTTCCATCTCTCACCCCTGTACCCATTCCTTGCATGTACTCATCGAGCATTGTCTGCTCAAGCTTTGCTGTTGGCAAATCCTTACACCGTATATTTGGTCCAACGATTACATCGACACCGTAGAAGAGATCTTTGTTGTGGCGGAATACCTCTCTTACAAGCCTCTTTACCTTGTTTCGCTGGACGGCATTGCCGTATCTGTGGGAAACAGCAATACCTATCCGCGCTTCACGGGAGGTTATAATCACACGGAACTGAAAACACGTTCCCCTCCACATTCTCCCCTCGCGAAAAACTCTCTCGAAATCGATCTGTCTTCTGAGGCGTACCCGCTCGGGAAACCGGCAATTCACGCCGTTACACATGCTAAAACTATAGCCAACAGCTAGCCCTATTGCAAGAACCCCTATCTCTAACGGGCTATCAGGCCCTCATCACTGCCTAAGTCATCAGGTGTCAGCTTCTCAAAGTACCCACGGTATTTCTTCTTGTAGCCTCGCCAGGTCATAGACCACTTGTCGGCATCGTCTAAGTAGGAATGATCCACCACCTTGCCGACAACGCTGTTGTAGGGAGATTGTATTACTAATTGAGGGGCTTCATATGCTTCTTTAGCTATCGCTTGCAAGATCGAGACGTATTTGTCTAGTTCTTCTTTGGAGTATGACTCAGTGGGCTCCAGCGTCACCGGCTGTGGCACAACCCAAGGCTCATGGCTCATCCAGTAATGCCCGCCGTAATCTGCTACCCGCCTTTGGATGTCGGTTGTTTTAACACCGGTCTCTTCCCATAGATCCTCCCAGCTGTAGCGCACCTGTTCTAATCGGTGCTTTCCTGGAGCAAAAGGGGCTTCTATTCCCTTTATCTTGCGCATTTTGTTAAGCAGGTAGTTGTTGTTAAGCACCGCAACACGGGCTACTTCCCGTAGCCCTTCTGCTCCCAAACTCATTATCCAGGCGTAAGCGCGCACCACGGCTGGGATAACACCGTAGTAATCCTTAACCTTACCGATGGAGTGTTCTAACTCATAGTTAAGAAAGTAGCTTCCTGTATCCTTATCTTGGTCCACTAGCGGGACCGGGAGAAATGGAACAAGCTCATTTTTCACGCCGATTGCTCCGCTTCCAGGGCCCCCGCATCCATGAGGGGAAGCGAATGTCTTGTGAAGGTTGAAAAAAGACATGTCAAAGCCAGCTTCCGCAGCGCGGGTGATGCCAAGGATCCCGTTGGCATTCGCTTGATCGTAACAGCATAGTCCGCCAACAGAATGCACTAAATCGGTAAACTCCTTGATGTGTGGATTGAAAATGCCAGTATCTTCGGGGTTGGTTATGAACAAAGCAGCAGTGCGTTTAGATACGGCT
This sequence comes from uncultured Thermotogae bacterium, assembly GCA_964552295.1. Lineage (GTDB taxonomy): Bacteria > Bipolaricaulota > Bipolaricaulia > UBA7950 > UBA9294 > M55B144. The sequence continues at coordinate 1,693 of CAZKFV010000069.1, forward strand.
TTTTCTAGCGATGACAATCGCACAAAGCCGTCTTCGTCAGCAGGGACAATGATAGCTTTGTAGCCCTTCACGTGAGGAGCAGCTGCGTCTGATGGGTGAGAGAACAGGGTTGTGACTATTTCATCCCTTCTTTCTCTTTTTCCCTCGAAATACGCCTGCACCATTGCAGCCATAGTGTAGATGGCGTGAGATCCTCCTCCCGGTTGGAAGGAGAAGCGATCTAGCCCTGAGATCTCTCGCATAAACGATTCGAGTCGGTACCAGATCTCCAGAACACCTTGTACAGTCTTTTGACTTTGCCGAGGATGTAGAGCGGCAAGTTTGGGAGTGGAGACAAAAGCCTCGTTTATTGGTGGGTTATACTTCATGGTACATGTGCCTTGTCCTACATCGATATTTAGGTCTCGGCCTAACGTTTCCTGAGCTAGGCGCAGATAGTGTTGGAGGACGCGCGATTGCCCCATCTCTGGCAGGTTTGGTAAACCCTTTCGGAGCATCCCATCGGGGATGCGTGAGGTAACGTCGCTAGCTATATCCCCCATCTGCTGTTGCGGTCTGGGAATGAGAATTCCCCTTTCTCCTGCTGAAGTCAACTCGTATATTACTGGCTCACTCCAACGCGCTTGGTGAAACCCAGTTTCTTTTCGGTTCATGATGCCTCCACTGCTTCCCGCACGCTTGCCACCAACTTATCGATATCATCCTTGGTATGAACCTCAGTAACCGATATGAGGAGGCTCTCACCTAGTTTTGGGAAGTCCTTTGACAGATCGATCCCGCCATAGATACCCATTTCAAGAAGCGCGTCATTTAGCTGGCGCGCGGTCTTGCCCGAATAATCAAGGTTTAAGACAAACTCCTGGAAGAAAGGCGCCTGAAGAGCAGGTACCGTTACCTTATCAATTCGTGATAGTTGTTGTGCGGCGTATGCGCAGTTTTGCATGATAGTATGGCCCAGATCGTACATCCCTTTTGGTCCCATGAGGGCCAGGTACACGCCGGCCGTTATTCCCCACAGAGCGGCCATTGTTCCCACGTATTCCCTAGAATCCTCCCGCTTGGCAAACGATGTCCGCTCCCAGGCAACATCTCCAAAACCCCATGCTTGATCGACCGTTGGTACGATACCAAAAAGCCGCGTGGGAAACTGCGATACTATCCTCTCTTCATCTGGAGAAGCGATGAATCCCCCGCGTCCGCCGCCGTAATACATGTGAATGCCAAGCGACTGCAGTTCTCCGCAGACTATATCCGCGCCGTATTGTGGAGGTGGAGCTAGCACTCCCAATGAAATGGGATCAACTCCAACCACCAATAGCGCCCCATATTGATGCGCTAAATTTGCGATGCTCTCTGCACCCGTCTCTATTACACCAAGATACGATGGATTCTCAAGATACACTGCCGCCACCAATCTGGAGATTTTATCTTTGAGTTTCGAGATATCGATCAAGCCAGCGTTCTTGTCGTAGTCGACAGTTATAACTTCGATTTGAGGGTAACAATAGTTTCTGATTATCGAGGCTCGTTCAGGATTCAATGAGCGAGGAATAATCACCACCCTCCGGTCAGTAATCCGGCAGGCCATGCGTAATGCAGACGCCGCTGCCTGCGATCCATCGTAGGTGGGAACGCTTACCACGTCCATATCCACGAGTTCTCCAAGCATGCTCGCATATTCGAACAGAGCTTGGAATCGTCCATGATCCTCGTAAGGTTCGCCGGCATAGGCAGTTAGAAACTCCGAACGGCTGTTCACAACATCGCAGATAGCTGGCACATAATGCGCAGAGCATCCCCCGCCTAAGAAAGACAGCTTCTCGCTTGTTGGTACATTCTTTGCCAGAAGCTGGTTCATATGTCTGCGTAGCGAGTACTCGTCTTGATATCCATCTGGAATAGATAGTTTCCGTTTCAGGAGAAGCTCATCTGGAATCAGCTCATATAGCTCTTCGATGCTGTCTGCCCCTATCTGGGCAAGCATCTCCTCTTGCACCTCGGAAACCGAGTTTGGAATGTATGGGTGCACCAACTTGTCTTTTTCCATTCATCCTCCTTTATGCCAATCCACCACCATCGACAACGATCACTGCTCCGGTCACCCAAGAAGACAGGTCACTTGCCAGGAAGTAAACAGCCTTAGCAACATCAAGAGGTGATCCAACACGGGCAAGCGGGCGATCTGCTGCATCAGACATGAATTTCTGCTCATCCTCTCCCAGCTGTTTTGCTTCGCTTCTAAGAAGCGGCGTGTCGACATCCCCTGGACATACGCAGTTCACCTTTATGTTCTGTGGCCCGTGATCGATTGCCATGGCTCTTGTTAGGTTGACTACACCACCTTTGGCAGCACAATAGGCAGCGGCTTTTGGCCCGCCTTTAAGCCCCCAACCAGAGCCAATGTTGATTATTGATCCTCCTTGCTTTTGCATAACAGGTATAGCGTACTTGGACATAAGATAGGTTCCCTTAAGCGATACATCGATGACCAAATCCCACTCGCTTTCCGTAAGCTCAACCACGCTCTTACGGCGGATAACACCAGCACCGTTCACCAGGATATCTATGTGCCCAAATCTGTTAACCACTTCCTTGATCGCGCTCTGGCAATCGGCATTTATAGACACATTGCCACCAACAAAGATGGCTTCGCTTCCCAGCTTCTTTTGAGCGTTCTCGCCCGCGGCTTCGTCAAGGTCGATTATCGCTACCTGGGCCCCGTGGTCTTTCAGGTAGGCCGCGCAGCCGTAACCAATGCCAGATCCGCCTCCAGTGATAACTGCTACTTTGCCCACAAGACTATTGTTTTGCCCCATACAGATTTTCTCCTTAACAAACAAGACGTATCGTTTGCTCAAGCAATATAGCTGTGGTTTGTTTTTCCGTCAAGCTTGTTTGCGTGCCTAAATAAGAACTATTAACAACTATGAAGATAAGAACTTGGCAGGCAGTTTATATGTGTACGTTCTCAGACTTGAGATTAGAACAGTATTTCCGTATAATATTTGTTGAGTTAGCACTGCTGAAAACGGCATAGATTGCCGAGCCGACCTCAGGCCTGCTGGGAGAGGACATGTTTATCCATAAGATGGAAACAAGAACATTAGACTATATGCGTCATCTCAGATTCTTTTTGCAGTGGTCGGCCGTACGTAACACTGGGGGCTTGTAGCTTACCTTTCAAAGCTTGTGTTTACAGGTCGCATTATCTCATGAAGCCTTCATGAACCCCAGGGAGTGGTGTCAGTTTTGCCTGGATTCTGGTTACGATAGTGTCCCTGGCTGAAGTGGAAGATAAGTCACTGCATGTAATGACATATCCATGTTATCTGGGTGTGAAGCATTCTTACTTAGAAGGTGTTATCACCTAGTCGATGAAGAAAAACTTTTAAGGAAGTGATGCCCATAGAATCAATACTTACAGACACAAGCATCAAAGTTATTAGGAACGAAGCTGCGCTGCCAGATTGGGTAACGCGCGACAGGCTAGCGCGCTTCTTGCACGAGGTCATGAAGCCTTACCAAGACAAACTTGAGGATATCAAGAGTGCCCTGTCAATTGTGTTCGATGATGGAGACACTCCTGGTGGGTTTGTTATCTTGGCTACTCAAGGGGAAGAGCTTCTGGGCGTGTCGGTGATCCACCACACACCTTGGAGTGGGTACGTCCCGGAGAATATGCTCCTGTACATCGGTGTGAGACCTGAGTGCCGTAGTCAGGGAATAGGAAGAGCACTTATTGACGATACTCTCGCCAATTGCGAAGGTTCCGTTAAGTTGCACGTGGAGTATGACAACCCCGCCATGCGACTATATGAGCGAGTAGGATTCACATCTAAATATGCTGAAATGAGGTATATAGCATGAATCAATTACAAATTGATCTTAACGCGTTAAAACACAATTATCTCAGAATCTCTGACTGGGTAAAGAAACACGGTGGAAATCTTACAGTGGTGACTAAGGCCCTGTGTGGTAATTCCGATCTCCTTAGTGCCCTAGTGGAGTTCGGGGTGCACTCGATGGGAGACTCTCGGATAGAAAACATGCATTCTATAAAGCAAGACTCGCCCTCAACGGAGGTTTGGTGCTTGCGACCGCCGAATGTCTCGGCGCTCAACAAGCTACTTTTGGTGTGTGATGTCTCCCTTAACACTGAACTGCAGACCATCAAGCAGATTGACGCCGAGTGTAAGAAAACACGTAGAACTCACAAGGTAGTCCTCATGGTCGAGCTTGGCGAGCTGAGAGAGGGTGTCTTGCCCAGCAAGCTCATTGATATGACAGAAAGCATCCTCAGTATGCCGGCTATCGACCTTGTGGGGCTAGGGGCGAATCTTGGCTGTCTGAACGGGGCAATCCCGATGTCCGAAGAGCTTACACAGCTTACTTTGTATCACAAGCTTCTCGAACTGGAGTACGACATCAAGATTCCTTACGTATCGGCAGGGACAAGCGCGGGACTTGGACTACTTCAAAATGGCGACTTCCCCAAGCAAATCAACCACTTCCGGATCGGGGAGGCGATCTTGCTTGGTACCGACCCTGTGACGGGCGAGCCGTTCTCAGGACTGCGAAGCGACGCTATCACCCTTGAAACAGAGGTTATAGAGGTAAAGGAGAAGAGGTTGGTGCCTTCGGTTGAAACGGCAAACACTCCCTTTGATGCGATCGGTCGAGAACAAGATAGGGAGCCGGGCGAGCGCGGCTACCGGGCTATTGTTACTGTAGGACAGGTTGATACCGATATCGGAGGTCTCACACCGCTTAATCCTGATTACACTATTGCTGGAGCCAGCAGCGACATGACTGTTGTAAATCTCTGGCCAAACCGCGATGGCGTCTCTTTAGGTAAGACGATGTCCTTCCGGCCAAGTTATTCAGCTTTCGTGCGATTGATGAACAATCCCTACACCGAGAAAGTGCTCGTCAACTAACCTTTAACCGGCCGGCTGATCAATGGTGAAGGGAAGAAAATAATCTCGAGAAGTCCCTAGCCCCAGATGTTACAGGCAATTTCTAGCGCTTCTTGGAAGATGGGGTTTTATGGGTAAAGGCTTCCTGCCAACGCTGTGTCAAGGTTACTCTATTTGGTGCAGGGCTACGCCAGTATCCGCTACCATAACTGTGCGAGTAATTTGGTGTGAATCGCCCTGGCAACAATAGATCTAATCTAAGGTAAATCACGCGAGGTGAGCCCACAGAGAGGGCAAAAGAAGATTTTACTGCCCGAGCCTAATGTCAGCGCTAGAGCTTAACATATATGCTTTGTTGTGGTATATTGTTAATGATCCCAGCTGAAAGGAGGCCAACAGCGAATGAGAAGGCTCACATTGCGTTGGTCCCTGCTATTGTTGCCTTTATCCTTGATCATGTTTAATGGGATACCGGGGATCCCCAACCCGTTTATACATGTGCTCTTCTGGAGGGTGCCCGTTCCCGTTCGCACAGAGTTTCCAGAGATAGACTGGGAAAACGAGAGGGTCCTGATAATTGCCCCTCACCCCGATGACGAGGTTCTGGCAGTGGGGGGAACGATTGCAGATCTGGCTTTGGAGGGGCACTCGATATTGGTGGTGTTTCTGACTAATGGTGACGCTAACCGTGCCGCCAAGCGCTTGCTTACCCTAAGTCCCCTTCACCGCGCCACTGACTATAGGTCGCTTGGGTACCGCCGGCAAAAGGAAGCGACTGCAGCCCTCGCCTCTCTTGGCTTACCCCCTGACCGTATCATTTTCCTTGGTTACCCTGACCAGGGGCTCATGAACTTGTGGTCTGACTACTGGGATAGGGATAATCCATACAGGAGTCCGTACACGAAGGCATGCTACCCGTTCTACACTAATAGCTACAACCCCGACGCCGTGTACGCGGGCGAGGACCTGCTAAGCGACCTCGCGAACATTATAGACCTGTTTCGTCCTACGGTTTTATACGTTCCGCATCAGGATGATCTTCATCCCGATCATAAGGCGGGCTTCCTCTTCGGGATGGCAGCAGAGTCCGTTATCCAGGAGATGGACAAGCCAGATATACGTCTCTACCTTGTTCATGCCGCGGGATGGCCATATCCGACGGAGGTTCTTCCTGCAATGGTGCTCGACGCCCCGGATGAGGCAAGTGATTGGTCATGGCAGAGCTATTGTCTCTCTGAAGAAGCGGTAGAGAAGAAACTTCGCGCTGTGTACGCATACTCCTCTCAGTACTGGACAAACGCTGCTTTTCTAACTGGGTTTATCCAATTGAACGAGTTATACGTTAGTCCCAACTTGGACTACTTCCTGGACTACAGCAGATGAGCGCATCAGATCCTGAGGATAAGCTTGGCCGTGGCAAAGAAGATGGGCAAGTCGGTGATGTCGATGATCGTGGTGATTAATTATTCTGACCAATCGCAATAATGTCGCAATGCATGAGAAGCTCCACGCGGGCATCTGGATGGGCGAGAATGAGGTCCTCCAGGGAGACTGAATCAGACAGATGGTGGGGCGAGTCGATAACGTAGGTGTAGCAAATGACTCCGGGGAGAGGACGGCGGTGGATGAAGCTACGGACGCTAACCACAGACCCGGCAGGATATGCACATAGGTAGATGGTCATTAGAATCGCTATACAAGACAACCCCCTTGCCTTGTGTGAATCCTGATTTGTTGAGTCAAGCAGATAATATCAGTGGATCGCCCCTGCGGTAACCGGAAGAAGACATCAAGTCGCTCTTGCGTTTGGGATGCGGCTGATAGCCCTTTGTGCGCCAGAGGAGTTTCTAAACTGGCTCATGTACAGTTGGTGATAGGGACCAAGCCTTGCTAGCAGTTGGTCATGTGTTCCGCGCTCGACAACACGGCCTTGCTCGATCACCACAATCTGATCAGCATTACGGATTGTGGACAGGCGGTGGGCGATGACGAAGCTGGTCCGGCCCTTCATAAGCTTGTGCAATGCCTGCTGGATATGCACCTCGGTACGAGTGTCCACCGAGCTTGTTGCCTCATCGAGGATGAGAATACGTGGATCGGCAAGGATCACCCGCGCGATGGCGAGCAGCTGGCGCTGTCCTTCGGACAGATTTGCTCCCCTCTCGGAAAGAACGGTCTCATAGCCATTTGGCAGCTTTCGGATGAATCCATCTGCATTGGCCAACGTGGCTGCACGTACGACATCCTGGTAACTGGCATCCAGGCGGCCGTAGCGAATATTATCGGCCACGGACTCAGCAAACAAGAATGACTGCTGCAGTACGATGCCCAGGTTTCGGCGTAGGGAATCACGCGTAAAATGGCGGATGTCCGTGCCGTCGATGGAAATTGTCCCTGAGTCAAGCTCGTAGAAACGCGTGAGCAGGTTGACGATAGTAGTCTTTCCAGCCCCGGTGGGTCCGACCAGCGCGATCCTCTCTCCTGCAGAAGCATGCAGCGATACATCCTTCAATACCGGCACACCTTCTACGTAAGCGAAATCAACGTTCTTGAAGGTTACATCACCTTTTACCTGTTCAAATCTAATTGCATCCTCATCATCATTTATGGATGGTTTAACGTCCATAGCCTCAAAAATCCTCTCTGCGCCTGCCAAAGCTGACTGCACCTGGTTATATAGGTCACCCAGTTGTCTAAGGGGTTCTGCAAACCGGCGTGAGTATGTGATAAAGGTAGCTATTAGCCCTACAGACACTGTTCCATTTATTGCCAAGATGCCACCCAACCCAGCTACTACAGCGACATTGGCGTTAGACAGGATACCCATCATCGGCATCACTAACAGGGCATAGGTCATGGCGTATGTGCCTACGCGTCGTACCTCCTGGTTTTGACGGTCGAAGCGGTCCAGTACACGTCCCTGCTGGCCATAGGCGAGCACCACTTTCTGCCCTGAGTATGTTTCCTCCAGGGTACCGTTTAAGGCGCCTAGGTTTTGCTGGTAACTTCGAAACGCTTTCCGGGTTTTCTTTCCCACTAGCGCTACCAATCCGACCATCAAAGGCAGCACAAGCATTGATGCCAAGGCCAGATACGGCGACAGGATGAACATTATTATGAGTATTCCCACAAGCGTCATAAGCCCGGAGAAAAGCTGGGTCACATTTTGGCTCAGTACCCGGCTGATTGCGTCCATGTCGTTTGTAAGACGGCTCATTAGCTCTCCTGAGGCGCGCGAATCATAGAATCTTAGAGATAGTTTTTGTAAATGGGAGAAAAGCTGGTCTCGCAGTGAACGCATAGCCCGCTGGGCGATAGTTGCTATCAATACACCCTGGCCGGCGTGGGCAATCCAGGCAAGAATATAAGATGCGATCATAAGTCCAACTATGTTTATAAGAGTGCCTACTGGTTGTCGTTCCACCAGTTTATCAATGGCTAAGCCCATCAAGTACGGGCCAAAAAGTGTCATTGTTGTGCCAAAGGCAGCCAGCACAAACACCAAAGCAAGCCCCGCCTTGTGCCGGCGGAATTGGCGCAAAAGGCGGCGTAGGGTTCCCGACACGTTCTTTGGTTTTTCGATCCGTAGCTTGTGTCCATGGCGGCCCGGGCCTTGTACCGTGTGACGATTATCCTTGTTTGTCTTTTCTATCTCAGGCATTGCTCACCTCCTGGGGCTCTCCCAGTTGGGAACGGTAAATGTCCTGGTAGATGGAGCTATGTGCTATCAATTGTGCATGTGTCCCAGTTGCTGCTATTTGCCCTTTGTCCAGCACGATGATCTTATCTGCCAACAGTACAGTAGATATACGTTGTGCTACTATCAGCCGCGTCGTGGTATGGGCGGAATCGGCGATCAGTCGGTCGAGCGCGTCCTGCAGTCGCACCTCGGTCTCGATATCAACTGCGCTCGTTGAATCGTCTAGGATCAGGACCTTTGGCTTTACGACTAACGCGCGTGCTATTGCCAGGCGCTGACGCTGGCCACCGGATAGGTTTACTCCACGCTGGCCAATTATTGTCTCGTAACCGCTGGGGAGGGAATCGATAAACTCTGCTGCCTGTGCAGCCTGTGCTGCTGCTGCTACCTCCCAATGGCTGGCATCCGGACGGCCATAGCAGATGTTCTCGCGTATTGTTCCACTGAAAAGAACCGCTTCCTGTAGGGCTATCCCGATTTTCTCGCGCAGGGAGTTGATCTCAATCTCGCGGACATCCATGCCGTCGAAGCTAACTTTGCCCGCCGTTACATCGTAGAATCTTGGGACCAGGTGGATTAAAGTGGACTTCCCTGAGCCAGTCTCACCCAATATAGCCACTGTTTCTCCTGGTTCAGCCACGAAAGAGACACCGGATAAGACCGGTGCACTGTGATCATCAGAATATGAGAAGTACACGTCCTTAAACTCGATGTGGCCCTTGACCTGTGTCAGCTTTCGCGCACCGGGCTTCTGCTTCACCTTCGCATTTGTGTCCAACACTTCTAGGATGCGGCTTGCGGAGGCGTCCGCCGCCGCGATTGGGGCGAGCATGCCCGCGGCCATCAACAGCGGAAACAGCGCAAACATGAGGTAATTGATGGATGCTACAACCTTACCAACAGTAAGCTCGCCAGCAAGGTTTGCTGTGCCACCAAACCATACTGCGCCGGCCACCGCCAGGTTAAGGATTAGAGTCATCATTGGGCTCAAAAGGGCCACCAGTCTCATTATCTGAATGGTTCTTTGAGTTAAATCCTTATTTGCTACTTCGAATCGGCCTATTTCGTGATCCTCACGAACGAATGCCTTTACCACCCTAACGCCAGCCAGGTTCTCTTGTAACACGGTGTTCAATCGGTCTAACTTCTTCTGGACCCAGAGGAATAGTGGCCGTGCCTTGCGGGCAAACAGCCAGATGAAGATCGCTATTACTGGAACAAACGCTGCCATCATAAGGGACAGACGCTTGCTTGTTAGGACAAGCATTACAACGGCCCCTACCACCCAGATCGGAGCTCTAGTAAGGATCCGAAGCGACATCATCACTATAATCTGGATCATGTGGATGTCGCTTGTTGAGCGGGTTATGAGTTCACCGGTTCGAAGCTCATCAAGGTTGGAAAACGAGAAACCTTGAACTTTCCTCACCAGAGTACTGCGCAGGTCAGCGGCGAAGCCCTGCGCCACCCGCACAGAAAGATAGTTATTGGCAATTGCGAAAAGAGCTGATACAAGCGCTGCCCCAAGCATAGTCAGCGCTGTTTGCCAGATGATAGCTATATCCTTGTTTGCAATACCTTGATCTATTATGCGCTGAGTTAGTCTAGGAATAAGCAAATCGGCAATAACCATACCAAAAAGCAGGACCAAAGCACCGATTGCTTGCCACCGATATGGTCGTAGAAAGGTTAGAAGTCGCAGGATTGATCTCATGAGCCATCCTTTGTATCCAGAAAGCGTTTCTCCTTTGATTTATGCGGTAGAGCTAGGCGTGTATGAATCTTGATAAGCAGCCTGCTAAGCTCCTGCTCTTCCTTGTCGGTAAGCACTGCTTTCAGTTCTGTGTCCAACGCGTCAAAAGACCCCCTTATACTCTCGTGTAATGCCTTTGCCTTGGCGGTCAGGTAAACATGCATGATGCGCTGATCTTTGGGCTCCCGCTGGCGCGTGATCCAGCCATCTCGCTCTAATCGCTTAAGGCTGTTGGTCACTGTTGCCGGAGATACATTAAGACCATGGGCTATCTCGTTTTGCGCCATGCCGGGTCTTTTCAACAGCTGAAAAAGGATAAAGGCCTGTCCCTTATGAAGGCCAATACCCTCAATGATCACCCGCAGGCGTTCACCGCTAAGCCGACAAACACGGGAGACTAATTGAGCAAGAGATAATTCTTTCAAGTCTTGTTTCTCTTCAAACATGTTGGCCGCCAGATAGTAAGCTTATTAATTATTTGCTAGCTAAATAATAACCGCTCGTGAATATCTGTCAAGCGATATGAAGCAAGCCTGGTTATGGTATTGAGTTAACGAAGAGGTAATTAATATATCCCGGCCTTTATCTGTGTGAGCATCTCCAGCAGGGGTTCGAGAGTCTTCTACTAGAACCCAGTTTTCTTTTCGTGATGGATAATTGGTACGTTATCAGCCCTAATATTTGTATTTTGGTACGCAAAATGCTATATTGGTGTGGTGATTTGATCGCAATGAGTACAGAACAGCTATCGTACAGGAATTTGGATGGGGTAGACAGGCAGATTGTTAGTTTTCTGCGCGAAGATGGGCGAATGTCCTATCGGGAAATTGCACGTAGGTTGAAGGTTTCCGAAGGAATGATCCGTAAGCGTGTACAGAAATTGCTTGATCAGCATGTCCTTCGAATTAGAGCTGTTGGTGATCCGCTTGAATTGGGAGTTCCTGTTCTGGCTGCAATTCTGTTGACGGTGAAGCCGGGAGAGGCTGAGGAAGTTTCTGATAAACTAGCAGAGGTTGACAACGTGCGATACGTAGCCTTGGGAGTGGGCCGGCAGAACATTATGGTGGAGTCACTTCATGCTAGTGTGAGTGATCTGCACGCGTTCATAAATAGCACTATTGGTCAATTTCCTTCTGTTATTTCAGCAGAGACTTTTCAAGCTGTCAAGATCAAGAAGAGTGTATGGGATTGGAGCATTCCCTTAAGCGAGGATGAGCTCGTTCACCCCGATAACAGGAAGGAGGTGATTAATTAAGTAGAGAGGCTCATGATTCCTCTCATGAGAAATAAAAAGCTTAAATATCTAAAGGAGGAAGTTATGGACAACAAACACAAAGTGCTGCTGGGTATGGTGTTTCTCATTGTCGGCCTGTTTGCCGTAATGCCAATGGCCCAGAAGGTTGGAGGAGAGCTTGTTGCCGGGGTATCTGCAGATCCAATTGGTTTTGATCCGCATGTAACATCTGCTTATTCCAGTTTTGAAGTACTGGAGAACGTTTACGATACATTGGTTAGTGTAGGTTTCGACTTGCGCCCTATCCCCGCCCTTGCTGAATCGTGGGAGGTTAGCGATGATGGCTTGACCTGGACATTTCACATCCGTGATAACGCGGTTTTTCATAATGGCAGACCTGCAGAGGCTTCTGATGTGAAGTACTCATTAGAACGCATCATCGACCCGGACACTGGTTCAGGCAGAGCCTGGCGTCTTGATGCCATGGACAAAGTAGAGGTAGAGGATTCCCTCACGGTCCTGATTCACCTCAAGCATGCATATCCTGGCTTGTTGACCAAGCTTGGTAGCTATAAGGGAATGGCCATTGTGGCCAAAGAAACTGTCGATGATGGGACCATTTCCACTCACCCAGTAGGCACCGGTCCATTCAGATTTGTGAAGTATGTACCTGGAGACCAAGTTGTTCTGGAGAAGAATCCCAACTATTGGCAGGAAGGCAAACCTTACCTGGATAGGTTGGTCTACAAAATAATTCCTGACGAGACAGTTAGGATTACCAGTTTGTTGACGGGTGATGTGGATTGGGTAGATAGTGTTCCCCCACAACGTATCATGGAGCTAAAGGTAAGCCAGGCTCTGGAGATCGGAGAGATAACAGGTACCTCGTATTGGTATCTTGCAGCAAACCTTAACCGCAAGCCATTGGATGATAAGAATGTACGTCAGGCAATAGCGATAGGGATTGATCGTGAGGAGATAGCTGCGGCAGCTAAATGGGAAGCGGCACAGCCAAATGATGGCCCCATGCCTGTAGATAGCTACTATGCCACTGACTATCATCCGTTTCTCAATAGGAAAGATGTAGACGAGGCCAAGCGGATGCTAACTGAAGCCGGTTATCCTGAGGGCTTCAAAGCAGATGTCATTGTAAGCAATTTCTATCCTGAGACCGTTCGATCCGCTCTTGTACTGCAGTCTCAGCTCCAGGAACTAGGTATAGAGCTCGAGATAAGAGTGCTGGAATGGGGAACATGGCTGGAAGAAGAGGGTTCAGGAAACTTCGACTTCTATATCTGTGGATGGATCGGTAATGTTGATCCCGACGATTACTTCTACGCCCAGCATCATACTGGGGAAGGATTTAACTTCACTGGTTACTCTAACCCGTACTTGGACGAACTACTTGAAGCGGGGCGAAAGGAACCTGACCCCGAAGACCGCTTCGATATCTACAAGGAAGTGCAGGAAATAGTGATATCTGATGCTCCGTATATCTACCTGTACATTCCAAACGTGGTTCACGCTTGGCAGCCGCTAGTAAAGGGCTATCGCGTACACCCAGGAGAGGCTATTAGGTTTGTGGAAACGTGGATAGAAAGCTAGTATTGAGAACTCTCAATTTGGATGGGGGACAGGACTACGGTCCTGTCCCCATCCGTTCGTAATCATGGGAGCCTACCTAATTCGTCGGTTCTTAACGGTATTGTTGGTTATCTTTGGCATTTCCGTAGTTGTGTTCATGATAGTCCATCTCATACCGGGCGATCCTGCACGTATTATCCTTGGAGTACAGGCGGACAAAGCAAAAGTTGAGCAGCTTCAACATCAGCTTGGCCTGGATAAGCCTGTCTCAGTCCAGTACGCAATCTGGTTCAGGCAAGCAATTCGAGGAAATTTGGGGGAAAGCGTGCTGACCGGGCAGCCTGTGCTGGATGCTATCATCCAGCGGATTCCCGTTACTTTCAGTCTGGCATTTGCCGCGCTCTTAATTGCGGTTCTTATTGCGTTGCCGGCCGGGGTGATATCAGCAGCTAAACCTAACAGCTGGTTTGCGTATCTGGCAACTTTTCTTAGTCAGATAGGAGTTGCTATTCCCGCGTTCTGGCTTGGAATTCTACTTATCTTAATGTTCTCTTTGTGGAACCGGTGGCTGCCTACATTCGGGTATGTATCTCCTAAAGAAGACATCATCCAGTGGGCGCGCCATTTGGTGCTTCCTGCTATGTCCGTGGGGCTGATCAGCGGGGCTATCATCACAAGGTTTGTGCGTTCAGCCATGCTTGAAGTGCTGGGAGAGGACTACGTAGCTGTAGCGCGAGCGAAGGGACTGCGAGAATGGAAAGTGATAATCTCCCATGCCTTTCGCAACGCGTTAATCCCTATTGTTACCATAGTGGGATTGCAGCTAGCCTATCTTCTAAGTGGTGTAGTTGTGGTGGAGGCTGTGTTCGCTTTACCCGGTCTGGGCAGGCTGGCCTTTGACGCAGTATCCCGGAGGGATTACCCAATGCTTCAGGGGGCTGTGCTTACAGTTGCCCTGTTCTTTGCTTTGGTAAATTTACTGGTAGATGTCCTTTATGCATATATCGATCCAAGGGTGAAGTATTAAAGGAGAGATCACATCTTGAGGACAAAGCCAAGGCAAAGATCATATCTGCAGGATGCGCTGAGGCGGTTTAGGCGCAACCGCATTGCTGTTCTAGGAGGAATATTCGTAGTTCTCGTAATAGCTGCTGCGGTGATTGGCCCTTTCTTTGCACGCTATACTCCGCGTGCAATCGATATGAGGGCCAGGCTTGCTGGGCCATCGACATCTCACATCCTCGGCACAGATGATCTGGGGCGTGACGTATTCAGTAGAATTCTCTACGGAGCTCGCGTATCGCTTATTGTAAGCATATCTTCTGTTTCCTTCTCTCTTTTCCTCGGAACGGTTCTGGGAACGCTTGCTGGGTACTACGGGCGGCTTGCCGATGAGGTAATAATGCGATCGATGGATATATTGTTTGCTTTTCCCGCTGTACTGCTGGCAATTATGATCATAGCCATACTTGGTCCTGGAACTCAGAACGCGATTATTGCTATAGGCATCGTATATACCCCGATATTTGCGCGCATTGCGCGGGCAAGCGTTTTGGGCGTACGGGAGCTTGACTACATCCAGGCCGCTAAGGCAGTGGGCGCTGGCGGAAATCGCATCATGTGGCGGCATCTGCTGCCAAATTCCATGGCCCCGATAATAGTGGAAACATCGCTTAGCCTGGGCTTCGCCATTCTTTCCGAGGCAGCTTTGAGTTTCCTTGGCCTGGGAACCCAGCCCCCAAATCCAAGCCTGGGCCGCATGCTGAGTGAGGGTAGAATGTACATAGCGCAAGCCCCAGGGCTGGGAATATTTCCTGGTTTAGTAATTATGATTACGGTGCTAGGATTCAATCTTGTTGGCGATGGTCTACGCGATGCCCTGGACCCAAAGTTGGGCAAAAACTAAGGTTTGCGAGTTTGTGTGTGCAAAAAGGATAAAAAATTTCATGAACTTTCTGTACAGCACGTTTTCCATTGTTGCTAGGGACAGTACCACCGGTCAGCTTGGTGTTGCTGCCGCATCCAAGTTTTTTGCCGTTGGTTCGGGTGTGTCTTGGGCAGAGCCTGGCGTAGGCGCAATAGCTACTCAGGCCTACACTAATGTCAACTTAGGCCGAGACGGACTGGCCATGATGAGTAAAGGGATATCGGCACAGGATGCTCTTGACCAACTGCTTAGCCAGGATGAAGGCAGGGATAGAAGACAGGTAGGCATTGTTGATGCCACAGGGGAGGCAGCTGCGTTCACTGGCAAGGATTGTCCACCTCACGCGGCACACCTGACGGGACCAGGGGTGGCCTGTCAGGGAAACCTCCTTCGAGGCGAGATTGTGGTTGAAGCGATGATGCACGCATATGATGACAGCAGAGAAGACTTTGCTAGGCGCCTTCTAATTGCCTTGCAGTCAGGCCAAGCACAGGGAGGAGATAGAAGAGGCCAGCAATCTGCGGTGCTTCTAATAGTAAATGACCACGACGACAATCAAGCAGAATACGGACGAGGTAAGCTAGGAGTTAACCTGCGGGTGGATGATTCTATGGCTCCTCTTGATGAGCTCGAACGCTTGCTAGGCCTCCACTACCTCTACTTCCAGGAACCGGCACCATCTGAGCTTGTGACACTGGATGAATCAACCGTTAGCAAGATACAGGTAGCTCTAAGGGAAATTGGCCTTTACAAAGGAAGTATAGATTCGGGCTATGACAAGAACACCCAGGATGCCTTGATGAGATTCCTCTGGCAGGAAAACCTGGCCCACAGATTGTGCGAGGGGAAGATCGATAGGCGTGTATTGCTGTTTATGCAGGAAGACGCCAGCTATAGAAGACCTCAAGCTTGATCTAGGGACTTTGTCCCAAAAACCAAGTGCTGAAAAAGTCAAGACAGGCTTTTCTTGGCCACAGAACACACAGTAGACTAAACTCCTGATTATGTGAACTCAGTTTAACATCTGTGGTATCCTATGCATAAATAATGAGTGTATGGGACTAACAACATAGTGTTTAAAGGAGCCTGTGGTGAGCATAATACTCAAACCCGGCGATATATTCTTGACTCGAGGTACCAGCCTACTAAGTTTTCTGATCCGTGTCTTCACTCGGTCGTTTGGTGAAAGGAGATCTAAGGTGAACCACGTTGGCATAGTTGTACAAGAAGGCACCCTTCGAAATGCTGTAGTTGTCGAGGCATTGATAAAGGTAAGGAGGCACCGGCTCTGGCATCGTTACGGTCCCCCTAAGAAGGATCATGTAGCTATCTATAGGCCAACAAACCTAGAGCCAGAGGAGATAAATATCATCGTAAATGAAGCGGAGGAGCAGGTTGGCAAACCATACGGCTTTGGAAAGATCCTCGCTCACTTCCTGGACTGGCTTCTTCTTGGGGCTTATTTTTTCCGCAGGTTGACAAATGACCCGGATTATCCCATCTGCTCATGGCTAGTGGCTCATTCTTATTCCAAGGCAGGCAAGCACTTTGGCGTAGCTCCTGGCGCAGCAAATCCCGACGATATCTGCGATTTTGTGACAAAACGCACTGATATCTACAGGCGTGTCATAAAGCTTGGCCCTTTGAGTAACTTCTATCGGTGAGACATATATTGGCTTTTCAGCCCGTGAAAGCTATCCATTAATTCTACATAAAGAACACGTCCGGGGCTTGTTTGCTTTAAAACAGGTCTTCAGCCCCCAGACGTGCCATGCGAGGCTCTAGTACCAGTAACAAGCGCCGATCTTGCTTGACGAGTTAGGTATGAAAAATTCAGTGCGATCCGATGCTGCCCAGCTTACAGTATTGTTGGGATCGAAGTGCTTATGCAGTATGGGAGCTAGTTGGTATTTACCGTTTTGATCTGTTACCCACATTCCCTGTGCTGAGCCTGGACCGATTGCACAACCCTG
>CAZKFV010000070.1:0-17013 GCA_964552295.1 uncultured Thermotogae bacterium
GGATGAAACAAGGCAGGGCAAACTACAAGCTCGCGGCTAGATACGTAGCGCCTAAGTGGCCTACATCAAGCTGATCCGTGGCACAGCCCCGCAGGTTGCTTCTTGTTACAGTGCGTGGCGTCAGTAAAGACCCACAAGCGTGCGCATGAACCAACCTCAAAGGGTTCTCGCTCAAGTATACGGGGCTGGCCACCTATCGTCCTGCCTTGTATCTCCTCATCACCAGTATACGAGCGTGTGCAGCTTGTCTGCCACGTTAAGGTTTGTCGCATTCAAACCCTAAAAGCGCAACGTCGCAGATAGGCCACGATGTGCACAGGCAGGCCCAGAGTAGGCAAAGAACGACTAATCCTTACTCCATAATCCTTAATCCCTTGTTATCAGTTCTTACCTATAGCAAGGGCTGCTTTGCTCCTGGTAACTGCCTTAGAACCACCCACCCCAATCAGCTAGAAGCCACAAAACAGATACACACCTTCACTGTGTATCTTCTGTATAATTACAATCCTTGTTGCTGCACACAAGTTTTCCTTTCTTCTCAAACAGGACGCCTTCTTCGCAGGCTGGACATACCTTTACTGGCTTGTCGCTAAGGGCAAAGCGGCAGTCGGGATACCTGCTGCAGCTGTAAAACGTTCGCTTTCTCTTAGGAGAGTACTTCTCAACTAGCACTCCCTTCTTGCACAATGGGCAGGCTACACCGGTTGAGACGGAAGCCGTTACTCCACATTTAGGGTTTTTGCATTTGTAGTAACGGCCGTATCTTCCTGATTTCAGCTCCATGGGCCATCCGCATTCTGGGCAGGGGATCTCATTTGCACGTGCCTCTTCTTCCATCTTCTCTAAACCCTCTTGCAAGATGAGCTTTCCGTTGTCAAAATAATAGGGGAAATCTGGTGGGAGGTTCTTTGTATTCTTGCATTCCGGGTAGTTGGAACAACCAAGAAAGCTCGAGCCTTTCCAGTAGCGCAGCTCCATAGGAGCGCCACACTTATCGCAGGGTACGTCTGTAACTATGTGAAACAGCCTTTCCTTGTTCTGGTTATTCTCCTCGAACACCTGCAGGCGCTGCGAAAAGGGCGCGTAGAACTCCTCCAGAACCTCTGTACGAGTAAGGGATCCCTCTTCTATCTGGTCTAGGTCATCCTCCATATGAGCGGTGAACTCGCTCTCCACGGTGAGCTTAAAATAGGATTGCAAAAAACTGACTACCACTTGTCCGAGGAGGTTAGGCCTTAAGCTGCCTTTTTCCTTGTATGCATAGCCGCGGTCTTGGATCACCGAAATGATCGAAGCATAGGTGCTTGGTCTTCCCACGCCTTCCTTTTCCAAGAGGTTAACTAGTCCTGCTTCGGTGTAGCGGCGCGGGGGCTCGGTGAATTTCTGCACGCTATCGATTTTCTCTAGGTTAAGATCCATTCCCTCTTTAAGATCAGCCGGGATTTCTTTGTCTTGGGAGCGTTGCTCAGGAAAGAGCACCAGGAAACCATCAAAAAGAAGAGTACTTCCTGAAGCTTCTAGTGTGTACACCTCGGCTCCGATCGATACCTTGCGCTGTAGATACAAAGCAGGAGTCATCTGAGTTGCCAGGAATCGATCATAGATCAGAGAGTATAGTTTGCGCTGATCGGGGGAAAGGTGCGCTGCTACAGATTGGGGCGTTCGGGAGATATCTGTTGGACGAATAGCTTCATGCGCGTCCTGAGAGCGTTTCTTATTCTTGAAGTGACGGGGCTTCTTTTCCAGGTATTTTTCTCCGTAGCGATTGTTGATGGCAATGCAAGCGGCATCTACTGCCTCTTGGGACATACGTACAGAATCGGTGCGCATGTATGTGATTAATCCGACGCTTCCTTCAGGAAGGGTTATCCCCTCGTAGAGCTGTTGGGCGATTTTCATAGTTCGCTTGGGGGTGAAGTGCAGAACAGAGGAAGCTGTCTGTTGTAAAGAGCTAGTGATAAACGGCGGGGATGGCTGGCGGCGGCGCTGTTTCTCTTCTACGGAAACTACAGTGATCTGTGCTTTGCCCAGAGCGCTTATTACTTCTTGGGCTTCAGCCTTGTTGTGTATGATGAATTTTTTGCTGTTTTTCTTTGTTAGGGTTGCGGTGAAAGGTTCACAGTTCTTCAGATGAGCCTCGATTTCCCAATACTCCTGTGGCACGAAATGTGCTATTTCCTCTTCCCGATCGCACAGGAAACGCAGGGCTACTGACTGAACCCGCCCTGCTGAAAGGCCCTCAAACTTGTTTCCAGCTATGGCTTTAGAAAGTATCGGGCTTACCTGGTAACCAACGAGGCGATCAAGGATGCGTCTTGTGCGCTGAGCCTCGACTCGATTCATGTTGATCTTTGTTGGAGATGAGAGAGCATCCATAATGACCGGCTTGGTAATCTCGTTGAAGATAGGGCGAGCGAATGAATCCTCATCTTTGACCACGCGTTTGAGGATAGTGAACAAGTCGTAGGCAATCGCTTCTCCCTCACGATCGTGGTCCGTTGCTAGGTAGATAACCTGCGCGTTCTTGGCTGCTTCGCGTAGTTCCTTAAGCAGTTTTGTTCGTTTGGTTTCAAAGACTGGTTCAAACCCTTTTTCTATATTCACACCGAGGTCTTTCTTGGGCAGATCGCGTACGTGGCCCTGAGAGGAGAGGACCTTGTATCCCTTCCCCAAGTAGTGGCTTATGGTGCGTGCTTTTGTTGGTGATTCAACGATTATCAGTTTATGCAATTCTATAGGCTCCTTTCTTAGTCCACCCATTATATCGATCAGAAAGAGAAAGTCTAAGGATCAACCAACAAACAAGCTAATAACAACAGCGTATTTGCAGAACACGGATGAAAAAAAATGGCAAACATGGTCTTGTAGGCTATAGAATAGGTAAGACAAAAGGAGAGTCGTTATGCGCTACGTGGTATTTGAGGGATTACCGGCAGCAGGAAAGAGCGAAACTCTAGCGTTGTTAGAGCGTTTCTACTCACAGCGCGTTAGGGTATTGCCCGAATTGGTTAAAGATGTGGCTATGGCAAATAGCATTGACATCTGGTCGCAGCGTGGGCGGTTGACTGAAGCAATCGTTGCTGAACTTCCTCGAAGAAGAGATCAGATTGAAAAGATACTGGCCGAGAACAAGATCTGCCTGGAGGAATCACACCTCGGGGTTCACCTGGCGTACAGCCATACTCTTGGAGATGAAGGGTTCCGCGATATATATCCGAAGCTTTCCTCAGTGCTTCCATCCCCCGATGCTTACGTTCGCCTAGACATTCCCATAGAAGTGTCGCTTCTGCGACAGGAAGCCAGAAATACTCCTAGTTTCTTCGTCAATGGCCCGCAGTTGGAAGAGATGCTTTCTAAGCTCCAAGCGTGGCACATTCAGCAGGCAACAAACCTTATCCTGATTAACGCAAATCGAGAACCTTCAGCTTTCCTATCAGAAGTTGAGAAGACAGTGTCTTTAGACTATGTAACAGACAATGCCCGCCTGGATGAAACGCTTGATATCCTGCTTCTTCTTGGCCGTCCAGCTAGTGGGAAAAGCGAGTTTATTGACTTCATGCGTAAGACGCCGCTCTCACAACGAGCTAGGAAGTATAAGATTGCAGCGTTCAATGTTTGGGATGATTTCCCCATCTTGTGGGACAGGTGCGTTGACGACGATTTATGGGAGTCATTAGGAAGGAAGCGTATGTATTCACGCCGCGTTGCCGATAACTACGCGATTGCAGGTGATGGCGTCTGGGCCTTCCTAACAGGTAAGCTCAATCAGCAATTGCTGGATGTGATCTCTCAACCAGAAGCCCTTAATGGCAGAACTGCAATCGTGGAGTTCTCTCGAGGCGGCGAACACGGGTATAGTGAGTCTTTATCACAACTTTCTCCTAATGTACTAAGCCGTGCCGCTATTCTATACGTAAATGTCTCATTTGAGGAGTCTCGCCGAAGAAACGTTGAGCGTTATGATGAGAGCAACAAAAGTGGCATACTTACGCATTCAGTGCCTCGAGAAGAAATGGAGAAGACTTATGCCTACGATGACTGGGCAGAAATAACTAAGGCGCCTTACGGAGTCCTAACGGTAGGCGGGATAGATGTTCCTTATGTAACTATGAACAACGAACCGGAATCAACAGACCCACAGGTTCTAGGCCCTCGCTACGCTGCAGCACTTGAACTGTTGCATGATCTCTGGAGGAGAAGGTCTTGAGCTATTCAGTGCGGTGTGTTAGCATACTTAAAGATAATGTTCTTGTATAGTGTACTTGCAATTTGCTTAGCCTGACAAAGGAAATCGATGCTGAAATTGATAAAAGAGCGTAGGCGCAAGCAAGTAAAGAGAAAGCCCTTTCCTGATGAGTGGCGAAAGATCATAAGCCGTAATGTCCCGCTTTTTAAGCATCTATCTGTTAGCGACCAGAAGGAATTAGAGGAAGATGTGTTGGTCTTCTTAAACGAGAAGCACTTCGAGGGGGCAGCAGGGCTTAAAATGACAGATGAGATCAGGGTCACCATTGCTTCCCAGGCCTGCATCCTTCTTCTGCACCGCAGAACAGATTTCTATCCAGGTCTGTACTCCATTATTGTCTATCCACACAATTACGTAGCTACTCAAACAGTGCGTCACGGATATGGGATCATCACAGAAGGCACTCAAACAAGGCTGGGAGAATCCTGGACCAAGGGAGCGATTGTTCTGTCATGGGATGATGTGCAATTTGGGGCAGCTGATATCCATGACGGGCACAACGTGGTCTTCCACGAGTTTGCACATCAACTGGATGCTCAGGGTGGGGCTATGAACGGCGCGCCAATTCTATCCCATCACTCTATGTATGCCTCATGGAAGCGCGTCCTGGAACGCGAGTATGAGCGGCTGAAGCGTGATACCGAGCTTGGCAGAGAAACCCTGCTTGACGAATATGGATCAACTAACCCAGCGGAGTTCTTTGCCGTTGCAACCGAGTTTTTCTACGAGAAGCCAAGACAACTTCGTCAGCAACTTCCACAGCTTTACGATGAACTGCGCCGTTACTACAAGCAGGACCCCGCGCAGTTTCATCTATGATCAATAGCAGTTCAGCTTCCTAGCACTTCACTGAACACACGCTGGAAGTTGGCGTAGCAAACTTTGTCGATTTGTTTGCTGTTAAGGCCTGCGGCTTGAAGTAGATCCGGTATTTTAGTGTAATCGGCTATGGTGTCTATACCTTCAGGCGTCTCGGTTATCCCGTCAAGATCGCCACCTATGCCAATAACATCATCTCCACCAATCTTGATGGCGTGAAGCACATGGCGGGTGATCCAATTCATAGATGGCCTGGGAAGGGCTTCTACCTCGGCGCGCAGCTTGTCCTTTTCCTGCTTGGATGTGTCTGACTTGAGAGCACGCTGCCAGCGTGGGAACGCGCGCTGGTAGTATGACGGGTCCAGAAAGGAGGGTGATAGGTTGATACCCATAACCCCGCCGTGGTCAGAAAGCGTGGATATCATGTCGTCTGTAAGGTTACGAAGGGTGGGACACAGCAAGCGGCAATTAGAGTGACTGGCGATAAATGGCCGCTTGGCAATATCGCAAACGTTGCTAAACGCCGCGTCTGCAAGGTGTGAAACATCCACCATCACTTGCAGCTCTTCAGCCAGCTCTATTAGCTTCTTGCCTTCGGCTGTAAGTGGCGTGTTACTACCAAAAGCTGTCCCTGAAAAAGGATTATCTTGCCAGGCGGGTATGATATCGCGTACTCCAAGTTCATAGAAGTGACGAAGGTTATCTGCTTTGCCCTCGAGCGGGTCAGCCCCCTCTAATCCAATGATTGCTGCGATTGGACGTAAGTCATCACAACACGAACGCAAAGAAGAAGAGCTGGTAACAACCTGCAAGGCACCACCGCTCTTATTGGCCATAGAGTAGATCGTTTTGATCATGTCCTCAGCGCGTTTTCTTTCTTCTTGAGGATGCCGTTCGCTCAACACGAAACAGGCAAAAACCTGAGCACACGATCCAGCCTCCATAAGGCCGGGTAAGCTTATATGGCCTTGCTTTCCTGTTTCGAAATCAAGCTCGCCATCCAGGACCTTCATGGCCGTGTCACAATGCGTATCGAAGAATTTCAAAATACCTCTGTATACTTGATTAGATAACAGCTATGGCTTGGATCTCCAGCAGGGCATCCTTGGGAAGCGTCTTTACGGCAATTGCCGCACGAGCTGGGTAGGGCTCTGAGAAGAACTCCTTGTATACCTCGTTCATGGCTGCAAAATCATCCATATCCTTAAGAAAGACAGTTGTTTTAACCACCTGGGCCAGCGAGGCTCCCGCTGCTTTGAGCACAGCGCTAACATTTTCCAGTGACTGCCTAGTAGCTGCTGCTATATCTTCGGTTAGAAGGTCGCCGCTTGGCGTTGCTGGAAGCTGTCCGGAGACAAAGACGAGATTTCCAGCACGTATTGCCTGTGAGTAAGGGCCTACCGCTTGTGGGGCGGCTTCGGTTTGTATCGCTTCTTTCATCCTATATCACTCCTAATTTGTGACCAACCTTGGTAAACTTCTCCAGCGCCAAATCCAGATCCTGTCTGGAATGGGCCGCGGAGATCATAACTCTTATTCTTGCCTTGCCTTTAGGCACTGTAGGAAATGCTATTGCGGTGGCAAAGATGTCTTCATCAAATAGCCGCTTGGAGAAATCCCATGTGGTTTTCTCATCACCCAGCATCACAGGAGTGATTGGCGTCTCACTGTGTCCGGTGTCAAAGCCTAGGCGTTGCATCTCGCTCTTGAAATAACCAGCGTTTTCCCACAGCTTCTTCACTGGGGCATCTGTCTCTTGTAGTATATCGACTGCTGCTATACAGGCTGCGACATCGGGAGGTGTTGCGGCTGATGAGAAAAGGAAGGGCCGAGCTCTTTGGCGCAGGTACTCCACTATGTTGCTGCTGCCGGCTATGTATCCTCCAACGACGCCGAATGCCTTGGACATTGTTCCCGCTTCGATATCTACCCTTCCATGGAGCCCGTAGTGATCGACGATGCCGCGTCCATGGCTTCCAAGAACCCCCTCGCCGTGTGCGTCGTCTACCATAACCATGGCGCCATATTCCTCTGCGGCTTCGACTATTCCAGGTAGAGGGGCGAGATCGCCATCCATGGAGAAGACACCGTCTGTTATGATAAGCTTCTTACTTATCTCACGGTTTTCCTTCAGTAGATCGCGCAGGCTGTCCACGTCGCGGTGTGGAAATATCACTCTTTTGGCCTTGGTCAGACGGCAGCCGTCAATGATCGAAGCGTGATTCAGTTCGTCGGTGAATATAACATCTTCTTTGCCCATCAATAGTGGTATAGTAGACAGGTTAGTATTTAGCCCTGATTGAACCGATAGCGCTGCTTCCATATTCTTGAAGGCGGCAAGCTTCTGCTCTAGCTCTATGTGCAAGCTCATAGTTCCGGCAATTGATCTAACTGCTCCTGGGCCAATCCCATAGCGATCGATGGCGTCCTTTGCAGCCCTACGTAGCCGGTCATCATCGGCAAAGCCGAGGTAGTTATTGGAGCACATGTTGAGAACGCGCCTTCCTTCCACCATGACCCAAGCGCCTACAGAGCTCTCAATAGTGCGAATTGTGTTGTAAAGCCCTTGCTTGCGCAGGTCCTCCAGTGCCTGTTCTATGAATAGGTACTTGCCCATCACTTATGCCTCCCGTATGGATTGATTGCCACATACTAGGTCAATTCATCGCGCTTGTTCAAGAAGTGTAGATATTTAGGGAATGCCATGTTGCCTGTTGGGGGGGTTGTAGCGGGCCAGCTTGTCTGGTACGTTGCCCCAAGGTGTAAATAGGCAGGCAGCATTTCATATCTTACTGAGGAATTCCTCGGCTTTGTCAAGGATGCAACGCATGTCATCGAATAAGATCCTCTGCCTTGCCTGGTGGTATGTCAGCCAGTGCGCCTCTGTGTGCTCAAGCGAGATTGTTGGCACGCTGTAAGCAACATAAGCCAAGAAGTAGGTGGTTTCCTTAAGCACCGACGCATTGCCGCGATGAAAGCGATAGCTAATCACTTCACACAGCCCAGACACAGGTTCAACTTCAGTAATCCCTGTTTCTTCCAGGGTTTCCCTTAGCGCTGCCTGAATCACGCTCTCCCCAGCCTCGATATGGCCCTTCGGAAATCCCCAATGCCCCCCATTGCGATGCCGGAGAAGAAGGTACTTTCTCTTTCCATTGTCGGTAGAGTACAAGACAAAACCGGCCGAACGTTCGTCTGGCTTTTCTGTACAATCTCGCTTAGCAGGTTCTTCCTTAGTGGATATCGATTTCTCGGTCATTCTTGTCAAAAACGCGCGGGTTAAGGCCCAGGCTACGCAACTCCCGCAAAAGAACCCGGAAGGATTCTGGAAGCCCCGCCTTGGGAAACTCCTCGCCCTTTAGGATGGATTTGTACAGCTGAATGCGGCCACGTGTATCATCAGACTTGACGGTCAACATTTCCTGCAGGAGTGCTGATGCACCATAGGCTTCTAAGGCCCAGACCTCCATCTCTCCTAACCGTTGACCTCCAAATTGCGCCTTTCCTCCCAACGGTTGCTGCGTAATTAGCGCGTAGGGCCCGGTTGAGCGCGCATGAATCTTCTCGTCAGCGATGTGCTCAAGTTTGAGTACATACATGACTCCAACTGTAATTGGCCGATCAATGGCCTTTCCGGTGCGGCCATCTCGTACAATGACCTTTCCGTCATAGTTATCTCCGGCGGCTAAGCCCACCTTTTCCCTAACTTCGTGTAGCTCTGTCAACACTTCGTCTTCTTGTGCCCCATCGAACACCGGTGTCGCCATATGCTCTCCCTTGAGTTGAGCTAGCCAGCCAAGGTTAGCTTCGAGAACTTGTCCCAGGTTCATACGCGACGGTACCCCCATCGGGTTTAAAATGATGTCCAACGGGGTCCCATCTGGGAGGAAGGGCATGTCTTCCACTGGTCTGATGGTAGAGATAACTCCTTTATTTCCGTGGCGTCCAGCCAGCTTATCCCCTACTGAGATCTTCTTGCGCTGGGCAACGAAAACCTTGACTAGCTCGTTGACCCCGGCATCCAGCTCGTCGCCTTGGTCGCGCGAGAAACGCTTCACCCTGATTACCTTTGCCGTGCCGGAAACAGGGATCATGCGCAGGGACGTGTTCTTAACGTTCCGTGCACGCTCGCCAAAAATAGAGCGGAAAATCTTCTCCTCAGGAGTGGGCTCGGATTCACCTTTTGGGGTAATCTTTCCAACCAGGATATCACCAGCATTAACAACTGTTCCTACTCTAACCACACCCATCTCATCAAGGTTTCTTAAATCTTCCTTAGAAGTGTTAGGAATGTCCGCTGTGATCTCCTCTGGGCCAAGTTTTGTCTCCTCAGCCTTTACCTCAAATTCCTCTATATGCAAGGAATCTAGCAGATCTTCACGCATAACTCTTTCGCTTATGACGATCGCGTCTTCATAGTTGTAGCCCTCAAATGGGAGTATACCTACAAGCATATTACGACCTAGGGCAAGTTCTCCGTGATCGCTTGACGGGCCGTCTGCCAGGAGATCCCCTTTCTTTACCTTATCTCCCTCTTTGACTACGCCCTTGTGATATAAGACGGTGTCTTGATTAGAACGCTCGAAACTCATCAGCGGATAGACATGCGTGTCCTTTCCCTTTTGGATAAGTATTTGGCGAGCATCAACTTCTTTGACAGTGCCGTCCTCCTCAGCAAGAAGTAGCATTCCGGAATCCATGGCTGCTTGTCGCTCAAGGCCTGTTCCAACATAAGGCGCCTCTGGCCGCAACAGTGGGACTGATTGCCGCTGCATGTTGGCGCCCATCAGGGCACGGTTGGAGTCATCGTGCTCAAGGAATGGAATAAGCGCCGCGGAGATGCCGATAAGGGCCTTTGGAGAGATGCCTACATAATCTACCTCTTGCGGCGGAACCAAAATTACTTCCTCATGGCCGGTCCGCACCTCGACCCTTTCTCCAAGCAGCTTTCCATTCTTGCCGATGGGGGTTGTAGCTGGAGCGATCTTGTAGTTCTCCTCTTCATCTGCCATCAGGTGGACTATCTCATCGGTGGCCCTGCTCTTTACTACCTTGCGATAGGGGGCGACAAGGAACCCGTGCTCGTTCACTTTGGCATAACAAGCCAGTGATGTTATAAGACCAATATTCTGGCCTTCTGGTGTTTCTATGGGGCAGATTCTGGAATAGTGAGACTGATGTACGTCGCGCACCTCAATCTTGGCCCGGCGCTTGGTAAGCCCGCCGCCTAGTGCACTCATCCGCCTCTTATGCGTGATCTCGGTGAGCGGATTTGTCTGCTCTAGAAACTGTGAGAAACGTCCAGTGTAAAATAGCTGATTAATTGCTCCCTGCACAGTTCTAGTTGAGATTATGCGACGGATTGTATCCTTTTCATCTAGAACGTACTTGGAAAGCTTATCCCGCGCGATTCTAGCCATTCGTACAAGCCCCGTGCGTAATGCGTTTTCCGCCAGTTCTCCAGGAAGCTTAACCCTTTTGTTGGCAAGGTGGTCCTTTTCATCGATCAGCGCGGGGTTGGCTGGAACCTGAAGCAGATGCCTGATAGTGCGTACGATATCCGCTACATAAAGCGCCTTCTGCTGTAGCTCTATCCCTAGCTTGCGGTTAACCTTAAAACGGCCAACGGTGGAGAGGTGATACGTTGCGGGATGAAAGTACAGGTTTTCCAGGTATTCTCCCATCTGCGCAAACGAGGCCCTATCCGAGGGACGTAAGCGATGGTACACAGCGCGAAGTGCGTCCTCCTGCGTTCCTATCTGATCGTCCTCAAGGGTCTTCTGGATGTAACGGTTGACAAACTTGACCTTCTTCAACTTGGCTGCTGCTAGTGTCTTAACATGTTCTTCTAACATCTGTTCGCCAGCAGCTAGCAAAAGCTTATCTCCCTTCATTGCCGGGAAAGCGAGACGTCTTCCCACATGAGGGGTGAGACTCTCATCCGTTACAGGTGAGACTTCGTAACTGTAGTATGATCGTATACGTCTCTCGTCTAAGCCCAGCGCCTTGAGAAGGACCGTGGCCAATACTTTTCCCTTACGGTCGATGTTGGCATGCAGTATTCCCCGCTTGGTGTCAAGTATTATCTCTAACCACGCCCCTAGCTCGGGCAGTATATGACCCATGTACTTGTCATAGTCTTCTCTGGTAAAGTAGACGCCAGGGGATCTGGTAAGCTCGTTTACTAAGGCGTTCTCCGATCCATTAATGATCAATGTTCCCCTATCTGTCATCATGGGAAAATCGCCTATGTACAGTTCGGTCTCCTGTAAAAGGTTTCCTTCCTGCAGAAGACGTGCGGTTACCCGCAGCGGCTTTGAATACGTAAGATCCTTATCTTTACACTCTTTTTCGGTGTTCCTCGGCTCCCCTAGATAGGGATCTACAAGTTCAAGTAGAAGTCCGTCGTTACCGTGACCTTCTATGGGGGAAACATCCTCAAAGGCGTTCTTAATTCCTTTGTCAACGAACTTCCGGAACGACTCCTTAATATCTTGCAGTAGATCAGGTGGTGGGAGGATTTCGTTTATTCGTCCGTAGGACCTGCGCTCTTGTTGCTTCATAATTATCCTCCAAAAGAACGTTCTGCCCTAAGGTAGGAGCCTTAAGGCAGACCGTAACAAAAACTGTAGTACAAGCTCAAATCTACTGCTGAAGCTCGACCTCGGCTCCCGCGGCCTCAAGCTTCTCCTTGAGGCTTGTTGCTTCATCAGAACCGACGTTATCCTTGATTGTAGCAGGGAGTTTGTCAACGAGATCTTTGCATTCCTTGAGTCCTTTTCCGGTGATTTCTTTGATCTCCTTGATGACCTGAATCTTCTTTTGGCCAGGGCTAACTAGGACTACCCTGTACAACTCAGCAGCTGCCTCTGCCTCTTGTCCTCCGTTGGCAGTAGCGGTGGCGACTGCGGTTGGAGCAGCCATAGCAGCAGAAACGTTAAATCTCTCTTCAATCATCTCTACCAGATCAGCCAGGTCCTTCACAGACATATTCTCGATTTCTTGAAGGATATCTTCTTTACCCATTATTGCTCCTCCTTATCCTGTTGTTCACGTTGTTTCTTTACCTCGCCTAGCAGTATCGCTAGCTCCCTGATTTTTCCGTTCAGCATCACTGCCAAAGCGCGCATCGGGCTCTGTAAGAGCATCGCTATCTTCGCTAGCAGTTCTTCACGAGAGAGGAGCGTTGCATATCGCTTGACCTCATTTTCTTCTACAAATGCGCCCTCAAACAAGCCTCCCTTCAGTTCGTAATTGGGAGTATATTCCTTACGGCAGTCTTCGGATAGCTTGAACACCAGCACAGGGTCATCGTACCCTACGGCAATTGCAATTGGGCCGCTGAACAGATCCCCGAACTCCTGCGCCAAGCCAGCATCGTTAGCTGCAATTCGCGCAAGTGTATCCTTTACTACGCGATATTCCATCCCCTGCTTGGTAAATTTCTCGCGTAGGATTACCATCTCGGTTGCTGTGAGCCCACGGTAATCAGCAAGTACTAACGACGCAGCTTTTTGGAATACTTCTTTGAGGAGGGCGACTTCCTCTATCTTCTCTTGAGTTGGCATTTATAGCTCCTAATCAACTTTGCTCTACCATTTCTGTCAATTGCCTGGGGTCCAGAGCAATGCCTGGCCCCATAGTTGAAGCGATGCTGACCTTTCTTAAAAAGCGCCCTTTCACGCCCTCCTCCGGCTGGTGTTCAGCCACACTTCGAATCATGCTGATCAAGTTGTCCTTGAGAGCGTCAGCATCAAAAGAACCCTTTCCGAAGATCGTGTGTATGATTCCGTGGCGGTCGCTACGAAACTCCACCAATCCTTTTTTAAGGTCACTGATTACGCGTCCGATGTCCTTGGTTACAGTGCCAGACTTAGGGCTGGGCATCAGCCCCCGGGGGCCAAGAACCTTTCCTAGTTTTCCTACAACGGACATCATATCGGGAGTGGCGACGACCTTGTCAAACCCAAGCCAACCGTCGTTGATCTTGGCGGCGATGTCATCCCCGCCGATATAGTCAGCGCCCGCTTCCTCTGCCTCTGATGCACTTGCTCCTTTGGCAAAAGCCAGAATGCGGATAGTCTTGCCCGTTCCATGAGGCAAAGCACATGTGCCTCGCACTACAACCTGGCTTGCTTTGATCCCCAAGTTAAGCGAGACTTCTGCTGTCTCATCGAATGACGACGTTGCCGTTTCCTTCAACTTAGCTATAGCCTCTTCAATGGTATACGTTCTTTGCGGCTCAAGGAGCGCTATTGCTTGCTGATATCGCTTCCCGTGTTTCACGACTCAATCACCTCAACACCCATGTTCCGTGCTGTGCCCTTTATGATTTCCATGGCAGATTCCAACTTATAGGTATTCAAATCGGGAAGTTTCCGTTCAGCGATTCTTTTTACCTGTTCTGTTGTGATCTTGGCAACCTTGGCGCGATTTGGCTCAGCGGAACCAGATTTTATCCCAGCGGCCATCTTAATCAACTCCGCTGCCGGCGGCTGCTTGAGAATGAAGTCGAAGCTGCGGTCTATATACACCGAGATAACCACAGGTATGATCACCCCTGGAGTCTCGCTCTTGGTGGCATCATTGAACTTCTTGCAGAAGTCCATTATGTTTAGTTTGTGCTCACCCAAGGCCGGCCCAACCGGTGGAGCGGGCGTTGCCTGTCCAGCCGGAATTTGCAAGTTAATCTTGGCAACTGCATTTCTCTTTGCCATGCTACCTCCTACCCTTAAAACTACAGTTTCTCAATTCCATCAAAACCAAGACGGACCGGAGTTTCGCGCCCGAAGATCTTTACCATCACTGTTACTTCTTCAGCATCCTTGTCTATCTCTTTGACTTCACCAGTGAAATCAGCAAACGGACCCTCGATGATCTCTACCATTTCGCCAACCGAGAAATCAACCTCAATCTTCGGCTCACTTGCGGCTACCGCAGCTGCTGCTGTGGGTGTCTCCAATAGCCCTGCCTTGCGCTTGATCAGCTTCATCTCCGGGCCCTCTATCGGCACAGGCTTATACCGCGACCCAACATAACGAACCGCGCCCCGCAGGCCATCTATCAACGCGTTCATCTCTTCTGTATCAAGGCCCATGTGTGCAAAAACATATCCCGGAAACAGGCGGCGTTTCTCTATTCTCTGAATGCTAACTACTCGCTTGTCCTTGTACTCCTTTACTTTCAATAAGCCAGATGCTCGGCTCAGAATCGTATCCTCCAGCTCGATAACATCGCCTTCTTTCAAGTGCATTCCCTTGCGCACCTTTCCCAAATACTTCTCCGGGATAAGCCTTGCCTTCTTCTTACCATCTGAGTATTCTAGCGTTATTCGACGCACCTTTTCTCTAAGGACTATCTTTCCTTTGTTTGCAACTACGTACCGCTCGTCACCGTCAATGGTAAGGGGCACCCCATTTCTTATCTTCTCACTGACCCGAATGTCGCGCCTTACGTGCATATCACCCGGGATAAGGTACTCCTCCTCATTTCTGTTTGTCAGCTCGACGATTACCCGTTGCAGCATTTCAACGTCCAAAACCCGCGCGTCCGCCTCCAGGTGGCGCACCGGCTTTCGAGCGATGGTTTCCCCTCGGGCTATTCGCTCATTCGGCCTAGCCACCAAGTCGTATTCGTACGGTATACGATACTCAGTTCCTGCTCCGTGACGGCTTCGAGAGGTAATTACTTCTTCCACGGGGACAAGGAAGAAGGTCTCATCTTCGTCCACGTGGAATATATCCACGTAGCGTTCTAGGCCACGCTTTCTGACCCGCTCGTTGAGGTCTTCCTTGACCTTTAACTCCGAGCCAGCATAAGTCTGAATTGCATACCATTTTTTGATTCCCATACTAAATTTGAACAAACACCCTCAGGATCGCTTGCACAATTGTGTCTACTCCCCAGATATATATAGTCATTATAACTACCACCAAAAGGATCAGTCCCGTCAAAGAGATGACCTCCGCGCGTGAAGGCCAACTAACACGGCTGACTTCTCCTCGAACCCCTTTCAAGAAGCTCGCGATCTTCTCAAACATCCCAGTCTCCTTTTCCTTTAAATCTTCTGGCAGGCCCGGGAGGAATCGAACCCCCAGCCTTCCGATTTGGAGTCGGATGCTCTGCCAATTGAGCTACGGACCTATGGAGGCCATTTTTACTAGACCTCTTTGTGGGTAGTGTGTTCGTGACACCACCTGCAATACTTGTTTAGGCTTAACTTCTCACGGACGTTCCGCTTGTTGCGCTTGGTGTGATAGTTTCGTTGTCCACACTTACTGCACGCAAGGGTAACATGAATTACAGTCTCGCCTTTTTTAGCCATCGCTTATCCTTCCTACTCAACGATCTTTGTTACAACGCCAGCGCCGACAGTTCGGCCTCCTTCGCGAATAGCGAAGCGCAAACCCTCTTCCATGGCCACATGGCTGATGAGTGAACCTATGATCTTAACATTATCGCCAGGCATGACCATTTCCACTCCCTCGGGCAGCTCAACGATGCCTGTCACATCAGTGGTGCGGAAGAAGAACTGAGGCTTGTAACCTGTGAAGAACGGGGTATGCCTTCCGCCTTCATCCTTAGTCAAAACATAGACCTCGCCCTCGAATTTGGTGTGCGGTGTAATCGTCTTTGGTGCGGCGATAACCTGCCCACGTTCGATCTCGTCCTTTTCGACACCTCGAAGCAGAATTCCCACGTTGTCCCCGGCGATGGCATAATCTAGAGTTTTGTTGAACATCTCAAGGCTAGTAGCGACCGTCTTATGAACCTTCTCGTGCAATCCTACGATCTCGACTTCCATCCCCGGCGTGATCTTACCGCGGGAGACACGACCAGTAGCAACCGTACCGCGACCTTTAATAGAGAAGATATCCTCAATTGGCATCTGGAAGGGTTTGTCTTCTTCACGATCGGGAAGCGGAATGTAAGAGTCCACCGCCTCCATTAGCTCGACGACCGACTTGCATTCCTCGGACTGCCAGTTATCACTGTTCATTGCTGCCAGCGCAGATCCGCGAATGATGGGGACCTCATCGCCAGGAAACTCGTACTCCGAAAGAAGATCCCGGATCTCCATCTCCACCAAATCCAGAAGCTCAGGATCATCTACCTGGTCAACCTTGTTCAGGTAAACAATGATCGCGGGAACATTTACTTGATGGGCAAGAAGGACGTGCTCACGGGTCTGGGGCATCGGTCCATCCGATGCGGCCACAACAAGAATCGCTCCATCCATCTGTGCAGCACCGGTGATCATGTTCTTTATATAGTCAGCGTGTCCAGGACAATCGATGTGTGCGTAGTGGCGACTGGCGGTTTCGTACTCCACGTGTCTAACATTGATGGTAATACCACGCGCCTTCTCCTCGGGTGCATTGTCGATATCTTCAAATGCCATGGCCTTGGCAGTACCTTGTGCGGCGAAGATTTTAGTTATCGCTGAGGTAAGCGTTGTCTTACCGTGATCGATATGTCCGATCGTACCAATGTTCAAGTGAGGCTTGCTCCTCACGAATTGTTCCTTTGCCATCCCAAAAACCTCCTTAAGCTTGTTGGCGTAATTTTGCGGAAGTATTATGCTTCCTGTTGCAAAAGCCCGCGATCGGATTCGAACCGATGACCTCCCCCTTACCAAGGGGGTGCTCTACCTACTGAGCTACACGGGCGCATAAAATCGCCCCAAAAATCCGTCAGAGTGTAACCGCAACCCCCAAGGATTGCCAAATGGAGGGGGAGGGATTCGAACCCCCGTAGGCGTCGCCAACGGATTTACAGTCCGCCCCGTTTGGCCACTTCGGTACCCCTCCAACAAAAATAGAAAGCCAGCGGCCAGAATCGAACTGGCAACCTATTGATTACAAATCAATTGCTCTGCCAATTGAGCTACGCTGGCGCGCTATACAGACCGATACAAAATTGTACAATAGCCGATTTGAGGTGTCAAG
>CAZKFV010000071.1:0-10827 GCA_964552295.1 uncultured Thermotogae bacterium
CTCGCCTTTGCTATTGCGGTACCCTTGCTTGAAGTAGAGCCAGGATACTGGGGATCGTTCAATTATCCCCAAGCGGTGGGGATGGCCCTTCTCGCCGGAGCATTTTGGGGTAGCGTTACAGGAATCCCATCTGGCGCTGTGGCAGTGCCAATAATTACTTTCTATATGAACTTCTAGATCCAACTTGTAGGACCCATAACTCCTAGATGCCTTTAAAGAACAGCCTTTTCTGCAGCTAGTTGCTTGGCTCCAGCATAGGGGTATACTCTTAGCGTGCTTGCTGCCAACCTAAATGCAGCTTGGTAAGCAGCCTTGATCTTCTCAGCATATTCAGCCAACTCATTTTCCTTCACAAGATGTAGGGTTACACCTCCAAAGCCACCCCCAACCATGCGGGCGCCTAGTGCTCCGTTTTCACGCGCCCATGTAACTAGGAAATCCAGTTCTTTCGTGCTCACTTGAAACAAGTCACGTAGTGAGGCATGCGATGCAAAAAGAAGCTTGCCTACAGCGGAAAAATCTCCCCGTTGCAGTTCCGCAACAGACTGCAAGACTCGAGAGTTCTCCTCAATAATGTGCCTTACGCGCATTGCCAAGATTCTGGGCAATGCCTTCTCAATATTCTCCAATTCGCCAGGTCTAAGATCGCTCAACCATCTAATCTCACGATGTACAAAGCGCTTACGCAATAACTCAAGGCTTTGCTGACATTCACGTCTACGATCGTTGTATCCGCTGCTGGATAGTGATCGACGAACAGCCGAGTCAACCACTAGAAAGGAAATATCACCTGGTTGGAGGTGTATATACTCATGCTCAAGTGATCCTGTATCAAGTAGCATTGCTGTTCCATCCCTGGCAAGAAAGCTTACGTACTGATCCATGATCCCCGACTGAATACCAACATAATCGTTTTCCGCATGCTGACAGAGCCTAATGAGTTCCAAATCATGAAGTTCAATGCTATATAGTTGGGATAGGCAAACGGTCAAGGCAACCTCAAGCGACGCTGAGCTGCTCAAGCCTGCTCCCAAAGGAATGTCCCCTATAATGACACCCTCAAATCCAAACGGGAGATCATCTAGTTTTTGTAGCTCTAGTAGGATCCCAATAACATAGTCGCGCCAAGTGCCTGTTGGAGTTGGTGAGTCTAGCGGAAGACTTGCTTTCATCTCTTCATCGAAAGCTGCCGCATAAACAATAAGGTGTTTGTCAACGCGAGGCCTTAGCGCAACGACGGTTCCCTTATCTATAGCAAATGGCAGAACATAGCCTCCGTTGTAATCCGTATGCTCGCCAATCAGATTCACACGCCCCGGAGCACGGCTTCTAATTGCTTTCTTACCCGGCCCAAACATATCTACGAGAAAGGCAGAACTATCCCGCAATGCCTATCTCCACTGAAGCATTTCTGCGAGCTGATTCCCGTAAAGCGTCTAGTA
The DNA here is from genome assembly GCA_964552295.1 of uncultured Thermotogae bacterium. Classification (GTDB taxonomy): domain Bacteria; phylum Bipolaricaulota; class Bipolaricaulia; order UBA7950; family UBA9294; genus M55B144. Next base: position 1,443 of record CAZKFV010000071.1, read on the forward strand.
TTCGCAAGTTTCCGATACTATCGTAACTAGTTATAACTGGGCTCTCACCGCGAAGAATGCACGCCGAAAGATGGTCTATCTCAAGGAGATATTCATTCTGTGGGCTAACTTTTTCTACTATCTTCTTGCCTTCCTTCTCGATCTCAATACTCACGCTTACTCCTCGATCCGGATTGTAGGCGTTATATGCCGATATGCGCCCTTTGTCTCCCACAACCTCGTATTCCTTCCTTGTCGCAAGCAAAAAACTGCTATCAAATAGAGCAGCGCGATTTCCCGGAAAATCAAGAATACCTATTGTCTCCGCCTCAGCTGTGTAATCGCAGCAACAGACACTCTGAGCAAAAACCCTTACAGGATCAGCAGAAAACAAGTGCCGGGCTGTATCAACACAATACACTCCAAGATCAGCTAGACTACCCCCACCATACTCTTCCCTCCAGCGGAAATCGCCGTCTCTATCTTCAAGTACCAGAGGGAAAGAGTGAGCAACTCTAATCAGCTGGAGTGAACCAACCTCTCCACACGTAATTAACTCTTCAACACGTTTCGTCTGGGCATGGAAGCGGTACATGAACCCCTCCATGAGCAGGACATTATGCTTCTGGGCTGCTGCAAACATCTCTATCCCATCCTTCGTACTGATTGATAGTGGCTTCTCGCATAGGACGTGTTTTCCAGCATTAATTGCCTTTATTGTCCATTTCCTGTGCAAGTGGTTCGGAAGAGGTATGTAAACAGCTTTGATTGACTCATCAGCCAACAATTCATCATAACTGTCATATGCATTTGATATTCCGTGCTCGTAAGCAAATTGGCTTGCCCTCTTTTTATCTCTACTCGCCACACCAACCAACTTCGATATTGCCGATTCATTGAACGCAGGGATTAAGCGCTCCGCGGCAATCCTAGCTGTACCGAGAATTCCCCAAGTCACGTTGTTTTCGGAAGCCAAGTTTATCACCACCTCCACTGAACAATAGTTACTACCCCTTAACCGAACCCGCCAAAAGGCCACGGATAAAGTATCGCCCCATCAGAATATAGATCATCAGTACCGGCATGGCGGCAATAATGGAGCCAGCCATTGGCAGATTCCAGCTAACTGCCTCTCCCCCCGCAAGTTGTGCTAAGCCAACAGTGATTGGATTCGCATCATGCCTTGTAAGGGTAATCCCCCAAAGGAATTCGTTCCATATCTGAGTGAATTGCCAGATGAACGTAACAACAAATCCCGGGATCGACAGTGGAAAGATCACGCGCAAATATAGCTTGAAGAAACCAGCTCCGTCAATCTGCGCTGACTCAGTGAGAGACAAGGGGATTTGTGTGTAGAAGTTGCGGAAGATTAGTGTTGTAATAGGAAGGCCATACACGATATGGGCAAGGATCAATCCCGGCAACCCGCCGTACAGATGCATAGTCCTAAGCGTCTGAAATAGTGGAATAAGGATGATCTGATATGGGATGAACATGCCAAATAGCAATAAGGTGAACACCAGGTCGTCTCCTCTGAAACGCCACTTGGAGAAGACATAACCGTTCAGTGAACCGAGAACCGATGAAATGAGCGTTGCAGTTACAGCAAGGATAACACTGTTTACAATGTTTGGTGCCAACTTTGCATAGGCCCTGCTAAAGCTTCCCCAGTTAAGGCGCGAAGGAACTTGCCATGCCGTGTCAAGGTTTATTTCTGACGGGTCTTTGAGAGCAGTAATAACAGTCATATATATCGGTGTAAGGTAGACAATGGAAACCACAATGAGCGCAGTGTAGAGGAGCATTCTTCCCAACGTAAGCTTTGTCGTCAAGATGCCCTCCCTCGCTGCTCTCTGTAAGAACCTATAAGATATGGTATAATGAACAAGGCAACTATTAAGAACAAAATAACCGCAATCGATGCGCCAAGAGCGAATTTATTTCCGCGAAAGGTCGTCAGGTACATCAAGACAGCTGGATGACAAGTAGACGCGTTATCAGGTCCAGCCATAGCGAAGATGAGGGCGAACATCTTGAGAGAGATATGTGCTAGAATTATCACCGCGCTCAATGTGATAGGTTTGAGAATCGGAAATGCAACGCGCAAGTAGTACTGGATATCGCTTGCTCCATCCAACCGAGCTGCCTCGTGCAGACCAACCGGAATCCCACGCAGTCCTGCCAGGTAAAGAGCCATGGTGTATCCCGAGAACTGCCATATGGCAGCCAAGCTTACTCCAATGGTTGCCAAGTTGAATCCATGCCTCTCGGGAAAGGGAACCATCTGAGGCACCATGCGCTGGCCAAAAAATGCCCACAAAATAAGCAATCCCGCTGGAATAGCAATAATTGAAGCACGTCTACGAGCGCCCTTTCTCCACGCACCAAAAGCAAGAAAGATTAATACTAGCCCGACAACAATCGCCGTAATTGCAGGCAAGCTTTGCCAGTCAAAGGTCAATATCTGTTGACGACTACTCAACCAACGGAAATTACTCTTTGGTAAACCAACAAAAGATGGTAAAAGATTTATACCACCCCCTGGAGCAAGCAGCCAACGCCAGATCGTCCCTGTCACAACAAACGAAAGCGCCATGGGGTATAGAAAGATCGTACGAAATATACTTTCCCCTCGCGGTTCACGGTCAAGCAATACTGCTAGCAACAAACCAAGCACCAAAGAACCAATCACAAGAGTCAGGGTATAAAAGAAAGCATTTATGAGATCCTGCCTGAATCTCCCATGAAGGAAGCCAGTGAATAGTTCTTTATAGTTTTCAAATCCGACTAGGTGCATCTCCGGATTCTCGGCAAGGGCGGCCCCTTTTCCCCAATCAGTCAGGGAGATGTAAATTGTATTCCCAATGAAACCATATACAAATAATCCGACAAGAACAAGTGATGGAAACAATACGGAAAACGCGATGATCCGATCACGGGTTAGGCGCATCTTTACCTCCCAGCCACCACTTACGCGGACAAGATGCTAAACAAATTGAGGGGGCAATAGACGCCCCCTCAAATAAGCCGGCTTATTCACCTATTCCATTCTGGAGGGCAATTGCCTCACAGGCATTTGCAGCTTGCTGCGCGTCCCTGCTTGCAAGGAACATCTCCATAACGGTCGCGAAATCATTCATGAATCCTTCATTCGCCACAACTCCGTGTGCCAAGCTACCAGCAACAATGTTCTCTTTCCAGTCTTGAGCTGCCGACTGAAGATAAGCGTTATACAACGACAGATCACTGTCGGTGCGTGCTGAGATTGAGCCTTTCAACGGGTTAAACGCATCGGATCCTTCCTTGGACCCAAGCAGTTGTAGCCAGGCAATGGCGTTCTCTCTGTTAGGGGCGCCCCTCGGTAAGCCAAACGAATCAGAGAGCATCATAAATGCGCCCTGTGTGCCTGGCGAAGCCGTCCATGCATAACCAGTCCCGGGCGTCAGCCCAAGGGTCGTAGACATATATCCTGCAGCCCAGTCCCCCATAACGTTAAACGCTGCCTTACCATTTACTACCATGTCTGTAGCCTGCTGCCAGGATAGGGATGCTGCATCCTCATTGGTATACTCAAGAATCTTTCCAAACATATCCCAAACAGCTATTGCTTCTGCACTGGTAAACGAAAGCGTACCATCCCATAATGCTTGCCACTTGTCAGGACCAAGAACACCTAAGGCAACTGACTCCCATAAGTGATTCGCTGTCCAGTTCTCCCCCATTGAAAGCGGGGTGATTCCCCGAGCCTCGAGATCTGGCGCAATTGCCAGGAAATCATCCCAGGTCTCGGGAGCTTCTATACAGTATTCCTCTAGGTTGCTTGGAATGTACCATAGCACATTCGAACGATGAATATTAACTGGTACAGACCATACGCCTTGGTCCGTGCTCAGAAGATCAATTAGCCCTGCGGGAAATACATCCATCCAACCCTCTTGCTCAAATAGACAACTTAGGTCTTCCATTCTGTCAGCCTTTACCCATGTGCCAATGAGTTCTTGTCCAGCGTGTACTTGAAAGCTATCTGGCGGATTTCCGCCCAGCATACGCGTCTTGAGAACAGCCTTGGCATTCACACCAGAGCCACCAGTCACTGTGGCGTTTATCACATTTACACCAGGATGCCGAGCACTGTATATGTCAATTAATGCTTCCAGTGCCGGTCCTTCGTCACCGGCCCACCAGGAGAAGATCTCCAAATCACCAGTGAGGCCATCAGCCATTGCTATTCCAGAGCCCGCAAACAGCCCTATTGATACCAATAGAGTCAACACCAGTTTCTTAAGCTTCATTTTTTCCCTCCTTACATATAGCCTTCCTTGTGTTGGCAAGTAACCTTCTTCTTGTTTATGGGGCAGCCAACCCACGAAAAATGGCAACAAGATCACCTCCTGTCTAATTGATGATTGCCTTCATTTAGTGTGTTTGACGATTCTCTAGCGATTAGCTGTACATCGAGCCTTATCCTTTCAGTCCCGGATTTATCACGATTGTCTTCCAATCTACTTATGAGAGACTGCACTGCTCTTCTTCCAAGTTCTTCCTTTGGGCTCTTAATGGTTGTCAAGGATACATGCAAGCAAGAAGACATCCGCACATCATCGAAACCGACAACGGCAATATCCTCCGGAACAGATAAACCAGCCTCGCGAATACCCTGCATCACTCCGAAGGCAACAAAGTCCGAGTAACAGACTATAGCGGATGGTCGGGAATCTCCCCTGAGCATGGAAAGAGAAAGTGTTAGCCCATCTTCTACTGTAAGTGCGCCTGTGACAACTTGTGAGCTATTAACTGGAACACCATGGTTTCTCAGTGCATCAGAAAATCCCTCAAACCGCTCTCTAGCACTTGAGATATGCAGAGGACCATTGATCATTGCAAGGTCTCTATGCCCTTGGTTTAATAGATGTTCCGTGGCCATAAATCCACCCTGATAGTCATCTGGGACCACGTAATTTGTGTCTAAATCTCGGAAGAAACGACCCACCAAAACAAACGGGAACCGCACTTCAGCAAGACGCTCTATTGTCCGCCGCTGACTTTGCACTGGTGTGATCAAGATGCCATCAACTTGCTCGGCCAGTAGAACCTTGATTGCCTCTTCCTCGCCAGCGTAGTCCTCATCGGAGTCCTGGAGAATGATGCTGTAGTCGAGATCTCTTGCAGCTCTTGCAATTCCCTTAACCAGTGCACTAAAGAAGGGGTTAGCTACATCTGTAACAACTACTCCAATTGTTCCCGTTTTATTGGAGCGCAATCCTTTAGCCAGCCGGTTTGGTCTGTAACCAAGCTTTTCCGCAGCCGCTAAGATCTTTATTCTCGTTTCCGCGTGAACCTCATCCTTGCCATTCAAGGCACGCGAAACTGTGTTTATTGAGAAGCCTGTGATCTTAGCAATGTCTCGCAAAGTGACCTGTTTCACCTTATCGACCGCCAAAGAATGATTGCCTGGTAACGTTCCTGGTAACGTTACCAGTATAGTGAAACAAAATCTCTTGTCAAGAGCAGCTACCCCTTGCGATTTCTTAAAAAGCACTCGAAAACACCTACACTAGACACCCGTGAATAACTGGAAAACGATAAAGATCTCTGCATCAGGTTTGTCAGGAAAAAAATCCATCAAGCCCACAAAGCCAAAGTTACTAATTGACTAGAACAAGACAAATGCCAATTACGGTTTTCGCTCATAGACGAAGACGTCCGGATCAAAGCCATGATCTGCCTGGAATCCAAGTTTCCGCAGGATCTCCAGAGCAGGAGATTCCTCAGCGCCGTCTTTTGGTACCATTAATTCCATAGACCGGTGTTTTTGTGCTAGATAAAGCGAATGTCGAAGCAAATCCTCGAACGCATCCGCGCGCCCATCAGCAAAGTCAATTAAGAAGCCATATTCTTGCTCACTATTTCCTATACAAAGAAGCCCTATCAACTGACCGGATTTCTTGATACCTAGCAGATGCTCCATGTTAGAAATCACCTTTCCTGGGTCCCGCTCAAACGGATAGGATTCCCAGCCATGGCAAAACCGTCCCTGCGCCACGCGCAGTGCCTGAGAGGTTTGTATGAAATCAATTGCTTCTTTGGCAGAGACTTCAACAACTTTGTGGCAAGAACGGCCTTCCTTACGGACAGGGGCATCATGCCCTGCTTCAAGGTGCACGAAAGAAGCTACTTTCCGAAAGCCATTTTTCTCAATAATGTGGATTGAGGAATGATTCTCTATATAGGTTGAAAGGCCAACTAAGTCTGCCCCTTCTCTTCTTACCGCTTCAAGAAAGTAACGCGATATCTCTTGTGAAGCCCCTCTGTTTCTATACAACGGATCTGTACGTGCCCCTTGAAACCATGCGTACCCAGAAAGAAGATATGACCTCCGCGCAAATGATATCAGGATGCCATCATCGATTGCTACGATCACCTCTCCATTCTTGTCAGCAAGCCAAGTATCCAGGACTTCGGGCACATAATCTTCACCTTCCCAGATCTGAGACGAGATTTCAGCAATGCGCGGCTTATCGCTTTCAATTGCTTTTCTTAAGGTAATCATAAACATCAACCCTCATAAGAAAGAAGCTATGTTTTAGATTTTCCCGATCAGTGCTCTGGTTAGACAAGTAGCAAGAGCTTATAAAATGAAGTTTTTGGCCTAAAGCAGCATCACGTGCTCTGTATTTTCCAAAGCCCATTAATCAAATCCCTCAACAAACACCATGCAAACCGACACCAGATAGTATACGGAGCATTGCTTCTTCTTGCACAACGCCCACCTTCTGGTAAACTTATATTTGTACAGACATCAATCAGTGGTTCACTCAAGTTCCCCTGTTTAGAGCAACTAAGAAATCAGATTTACCGCATGACAGCTAATTGTGGCTGTCTTTGCGTGATAGTGTTAAAAGTCATATCAAAGATACTGCGGAGGGATCATGGCGGAGAAATTCAGTATTGACAAGGTAAGAAACATAGGCGTGATGGCGCACATTGACGCTGGTAAGACTACGGTAACAGAGCGAATAATATTCTTCACCGGCAAAAGCCACAAGATAGGTGAAGTGCATGACGGTGAAGCCACAATGGATTGGATGGCACAGGAGCAGGAGCGCGGAATCACGATTACCTCTGCGGCAACCACAACCATCTGGAGGGGGCATCGAGTCAATATTATAGACACACCTGGCCATGTGGACTTCACCGCCGAGGTGGAGAGAAGTCTGCGCGTTTTGGACGGAGCAGTTGCTCTGTTCTGCGCTGCTAGCGGCGTTCAACCACAATCAGAGACAGTGTGGCATCAGGCAGAGAAATATCAAGTGCCGCGCATCGCGTTCATCAACAAGATGGATCGCTCCGGGGCAGATTTCGAGGCAGTAGTTGAGGAAATACGCCGCGAACTTGGAGCTAACGCCGTTCCTGTAGTCATCCCCATTGGAGCAGAATCAGGCTTCAAAGGCGTAATCGATCTTGTAGATATGAAGGCAATCTATTATGAGGACGCACTAACAGGAGCCACGGTGCGAGAGGCTGAGATTCCTCAGGATATGTTGTCCCAAGCACAATCAGCACGGGACCTGATGGTCGAACGTATTAGCGAACAGAATGACTCGCTGATGGATAAATTCTTAAACGAGCAAACCCCGCATCGAGAAGAGATTGTGCAAGCAATACGCAGAGCTACCATCGAAGGAAGATTCATCCCTGTACTTTGTGGAGCAGCGTTCAAGAACAAGGGTGTGCGGAGGCTTCTTGACGCAATAGTCGACTATCTGCCCTCTCCAGTGGACCTGCCTCCAACGATAGGCACATGCAAGAAAGAAAACAGCCAGATTGTGCGTCACCCAAGCGACGATAGTCCGCTAGCTGCATTGGCTTTTAAAGTTCAAACCGACCCACACATTGGAAAGATCACCTATGTACGTGTCTATTCTGGGACAATGAAAGTAGGAGATACTGTTTTAAACTCAACCTGCGGCAAAAAACAGCGTATTGGGCGCTTGTTCGAAATGCACGCCAATCACCGCCAAGCTGTGGAGGAGCTGCGCACAGGCGACGTAGCTGCCGTAGTTGGCCTTTCCGATACGCGAACAGGCGATACCATTTGCAGCCAAGAACATCCTATCATCCTCGAAGCGATAGAATTTCCTGCCCCAGTGATTGGAGTAGCGGTAGAAGCAAAAACAAACGAAGATCGCGAGAAACTAGCCAAGGCTCTTTCACGTCTAACCGAGGAAGATCCAACGTTTACTGTGCGCTCGGAAGAGGAAACCGGAGAGGTTGTCATCTCTGGAATGGGCGAACTGCACCTGGAGATCATCCTCGATCGCCTGCGGCGAGAATTCAACGTTGCAGTAAACGCTGGGCAACCTCAAGTGGCATACCGGGAGACTATCCTCACCGCCGTCGACCATGAATACCGCCATGTTAAGCAAACCGGAGGACGGGGACAGTACGCTCACATCGTATTCCGTATTAGCCCTAACAATCCAGGAGATGGTTTCCAGTTTGAAGATGAAATAAAGGGCGGAAAAATCAGTCGTGAATACCTAAGAGCAATCGAAAGAGGAATGCTTCACGCAATGGCAGAAGGTCCATATGCCGGCTTTCCCATGGTTGATCTCAAAACGGTAGTTTACGACGGCTCCATGCACGAGGTGGACTCATCAGAGGCAGCATTTAGAATCTGTGGAACCATGGGTTTCAGAGAGGCGTGCAAGAAAGCCGGTCTGTTGCTCCTTGAACCAATAATGAGCGTTGAAGTAACTGCACCCGAAAACTACATTGGCTCGGTAACGGGAAGCATTGCCAGCAAGAGAGGAAGAATCATCTCCATGGAAAGCAAAGGGAATACTGGTGTACTACAGGCAAATGTGCCTCTATCAGAGATGTTTGGTTACGCCTCAGAGATAAGAAACATGACAAGCGGGCGTGGAAGCTTCACCATGCATTTCGAGCACTACGAAGCAGTCCCCTATTCGCTGGCTGAAGAGATAGTTGCATCTCGTCATGAGGAGAAGTAGAACAAACTGAGAGCAACCAGCAAGGCCTAAAAAGTGATACCGATTCCGTGTTGCTCCGGCAGGCGATACCTCGTTTTTTGCTATTTCACTTCTATCCCAAGAGTTAACACCTAGAAAACAGTAAAAAGGCGGCATGCCATTTAGACATGCCGCAATATATTAAGTAAACTTGTATGCTAGCTTACATCACCATAACATCTTGTGCTTGTGGGCCTTTATCGCTACTTACAACTGTAAACTCCACTTTTTGTCCATCTTCCAAGCTGCGGTAACCTTCGCCCCGAATTGCCCGAAAATGAACAAAAATGTCCTCGCCTTGCTCGCGCTCAATGAAGCCATAACCCTTACTGTCATTAAACCACTTGACGGTACCGGTCTCTCGATCTGCCATC
>CAZKFV010000072.1:0-19906 GCA_964552295.1 uncultured Thermotogae bacterium
ACGTAGTTTTCCATTCATTCCTCCACGTAAATGATGCGGCTTCCTTGTCCGTCGAAAGCAAATGGAATCCTACGCAGGCCAAGCGCTTCCATCTTTCTAATCAGTTGTCCCTGTTCTTCGGGCTCACAGTAGAGAAGCAAGAATCCTCCTCCCCCAGCTCCCAGGATTTTCCCTCCCTGTGCGCCGGCTTCAAGGGCGGCTCTGTACCACTTGTCAATCCGAGGATCAGTGATCCCGCTTGCTATCTGGCGCTTTATCATCCAGCTTCTATGCAATAGCTTTCCCACGGCTTCCGGCCGGTTATTGCATAGCGCCTCGTGCATCTCCTCAGCCAATCTTACAAGTAGGCCGAGTTCGCGATCGGCTGTTCCCTCCCTTGTTTTTGTAACCTGTTCATTTAGAATGCTTGAACTTTGCCTTTGCATGTGAGTATAGAAAAGTAGAAGCGATTCTGAGAGTCTGCGTCTGGTTGATGGCTCGCATATGATCGGTTCTACTACTACGGAGTCGTCCCTGTTGAAGCGGACATAGTTAAGACCTCCGTAAGATGCCGCGTACTGGTCCTGTTTTCCGATAGGCTGGCCAAGGGTTTCTATCTCGATCTCGCAGGCTTCTCGGGCTAGCCGTTCTGCTCCGCTGAATCGATCGGCGTAAGCATGCAATGCATGCAGGAGACCTACAGTAAGCGTAGAAGATGAGCCAAGACCGGTTCCTGCTGGGATGTCAGCGACCGTTGTAATCTCCACTCCACGGTCTATTCCGGTCTTGCACAGGGCTGCACGGACTATCTCGTGCTTTAAGTCATTCACATTGTCCACGATCTCTGTAGAAGAATATGCTACGCGGATGGAGTCATCGAATCGCTTGTTAACCGTAACGTACATATACTTGTTGATAGTCGTGGACACGACAGCGGCATCGTGCTTGCGATAGTATGAGGGCAGGTCCGATCCCCCGCCGGCGAAGCTTACCCGAAACGGTGTGCGGGTAATGATCATGCGTATCTCCTTTGTGCTTCTTCGTAGCGGGAGTGTGTTCCAATGTCAAGTAGCTCCTCGTTACTCTCGTACGCGTACAAGTCAAGCCCATTCTTCAATGCTAGCGGAAATAGATCGATCACAAAATCAACCTGCCCGAATTTGGGAAGCAGTTGTAGGATTTCTGGTTCAAGCAGATACAAGGCAGCGTTTCCGAGCTTGCCGTGGGAGAAGTCCCCAGGGGCATGGTGTAGATCTATGACTCTATCATCTGAGTCTATCTCTACGATGTCACAATCGCTTGGGCGATTTGTTCTCTGCACTACCAGCGTCCCTATTCCCCCGTGGTCATGGTGGAAGCTATCGAGTTTGTTAAGGTCAAAGTGGGTAAAAATGTCTCCGTAAACCACTACGAAGGGTTCATCTAAGAAGCTAGAGAAGGCTCGCAGCGCCCCAGCAGTCCCCTGAAGTTCTTCCTCAATGGAATAGGTGATGTTAACACCGTACCTGCTGCCTCCTGCCAAATACTTCTGGATTTTATTTCCTAAGTGGTGAAGGTTGATGTATAGATCGTGTATGTGGTAGCTCGAGAGCCAGTCGATGGTGTAGTCTATCAAGGGCTTTGCGCCAATTGGAAGCAATGGTTTTGGTGTACTTAAGGTGAGCGGTCGTAGGCGCTCACCCTCACCGGCACAAAGTATAACCCCTTTCATGAAGCACCTGCAGTAGTAGGAGTGATAAGTGACGTGCGAGGAGTGATGAGTGATCGGTGCCCAGCGACGGGTAACGAGTAATGAGTGATGGGTGAAGAAGCAGAATTGCTGAAAGGCTGCGCGGTCATCGTTTGTCTCCAGTCTGTTCGAGGATTGTGTTTACGGCTGCTGCTAGATCGGCCACCACAAGATCCGGCTTCACTTCGTACAGCCCGTCCTTTCCAGCAAAACCTGTTTGAACCAGGATAGTTCGGCATCCAGCGCGCTTGCCGGCCAAAATGTCGCTTGTTGAATCGCCCACAAGGTAAGAAAGAGATAGGTCTGTACCATGTTCTGCCCTTGCTCGATCGAGCATCCCTGTTCCTGGTTTGCGACATGGACAATCCTGCAGATACTCGATTACTGTTGCCTGTGGATGGTGAGGACAGAAATATAGCGCATCAATGTGCGCGCCGTGTTGAGCAAGCTTGCTGTGAAGACAAGCGTGTATCTGCTCCAGGTCGCGCAAGGTCAGATAACCCTTAGCTACTCCGGCTTGGTTACTTGCAACAAACACCGGAATTTGAGCATGGTTTAGCTTTGCGATGGCTTTTGCCGAGCCGGGAATTAATTCCAGGTCTTCAGAACAATTCAAGTGGTCAATCTGCCTGACGATAACTCCGTCTCTGTCAAGAAAAACGCCCCAGTTCAGCATTAGGTCCTAGCGCACAACAAGGCTTACCATCTTTTCTGGAATTGCGATGGCTTTAACTAGTTGCAGTCCATTGAGCTTGGAAGTGACTTGTTCGTCAGCGAGGATGTAGTCGCGCAGGGCGTCGGCATCGCGCGCAACGTAAATGGGAACAGTTACTCTGGCGCGCACTTTCGCGTTTATCTGAACAGGAATCTCTACTTGTTCTTCGACAATTGCTTCCTGGGAGAATGATGGCCACTGCTGCTCAAGGATGGCATCACGGTGTCCGATCCTTCTCCACATCTCTTCGCAGACAAATGGGGTGAAGGGAGACAGGATCAGAATCAGTCCCTCAATTACAGCGCGCACTAGACCGGCACGGTTTTCATTCTCCAGGTAGCGATAGGTATCGTTTACAAGCTCCATGATTGCAGAAATGGCGGTGTTGAAGTTGAAGCGGCCTTCTATATCTTCTGTCACCTTCTTTACTGTGCGTTGATACCTACGCCAAAGTGCCTTTCCTGCTTCATTTAGTTCTTGTTGATCGAAGCCTGCTTCATCGGCCACAATACGATCAGCGTTTGATGTTACCAAAGCCCATACCCTGTTTATAAAACGAAACGCACCCCGCACTCCTTCTTCTGACCACTCGATGTCGCGGTCGGGGGGACCCATGAACAATGTGTAAAGCCTCTCTGTATCAGCGCCGTACTTATCGATGATCTCTGAGGGGGCCACCACGTTTCTCTTGGATTTGCTCATGGAGAAGTTGGAGACTTCCACTTCCCTTCCGCAATGGGGGCACTTTCCGTCTTTAACCTCTTCAGGTGACAACCAGCCGTGCTCGGGGCAACGGTAAGCGCTGTGGCAGACCATGCCCTGTGTGAATAGCCTCTTAAATGGCTCAGAGAAGTTGACATATCCCATATCCTGTAGTGCTTTGGTGATGAACCTCGAGTAGAGCAGGTGCAGGATAGCGTGCTCTACCCCTCCCACATACTGGTCTACTGGGAGCCAATTATTGACATCATCGATGACAAAAGGAACCTCGTGGTTCTTGGCACAGATGTAACGAAGATAATACCATGAGGAATCGACGAAGGTGTCCATTGTATCCGTGTCACGTTTCGCGGGCCCACCACAGAGCGGGCAGGTTGTATCCTGGTAACCTGGGATATCAGCTAAGCCCATCTTTCCTATAAATTCCACATCGGGAAGCATAACAGGCAGCTCTTTTTCTGGAACAGGCACGACGCCACATTTCTCGCAGTACACAATCGGTATGGGTGCTCCCCAGTAGCGCTGGCGGGAGATCAGCCAGTCGTGAAGCCGGTAGTTGACAGCAGCCTTGCCCTTTCCTGTTTGCTCTAGCCATTTTGTTACTACACTGATCCCATCTTTACCGGGCGTATCGCTGAACTGGCCGGAGTTTATGAGGCGTCCGTACTCGGCATGGAATAGGACATCACTATAAAAGGGAACGCTTGCCAGCGCTTCCATCACCGTTTGGTACTTGCTAGTGCGATTATCCAGTGTGTGGCAGCGACCCATGATTTCTCTATCGGCCTCGATAGAATCAAACTCAATTATTTCATCCGCAAAGACAAATAGCCACCTCCCACCGACTACGTCTACCCATTTATTGGGTTTGATATGTTGCTGAATTATTTTGACGTAGCTATCTACATAGCTGGCATCCATCGTCAGGTAGAACCCGTTATCGTGTCTCCTAAATGAGAATCCAGCTTCCTGAAGCGCCTGCTCGATCTGCTCAGCAGCGCTAGCCTTCGGGATGTAGCTTTTGGTGACACCATCAACGCGATCAATGACTGGAATGATCTCTAGACCGAACTTTATAGCGAAAGCAAAGTCGCGTTCATCGTGTGCTGGCACTGCCATGATGGCTCCTGTGCCGTAGGTCATCAGCACGTAATCGGCAATCCAGACTGGTATTTTCTTTCCGTTCACTGGATTTATGGCGTACCCTCCAGTGAATACGCCTGTCTTCTCGCGCTCAGTTGAAGAACGTTCCAGTGCTGTGTGTTGAGCTGCTTGTACGTGGTACGCTTCCACTGCTGATTTCTGATGCTGCGTGGTTATCTTGTCAACAAGGGGGTGTTCTGGCGCCAGCACCATGAACGTAGCCCCCCAGAGAGTATCGGGGCGGGTGGTAAATACAATGATTTCCTTGCCATCTTCGGTATGGAAAACAACCTCTGCCCCCAAGCTCTTTCCGATCCAGTTTTCTTGCATCTTCTTGACGTTCTCTGGCCAACCGTCGAGTTTTTCCAGGTCGTCAAGCAGGCGATCGGCATAGTCGGTGATTGTGAAGAACCATTGCTCGAGGTCCCGCTGCTCGGGCGGAGTGCCGCAACGCTCGCAAACCCCTCCTACCACTTGCTCGTTAGCAAGTACGGTCTGGCAAGTGGGGCAGTAATTTACCGTAGCCTTTTTCTTGTAGGCAAGACCATGCTCGTAGAGCTTTAGAAACAGCCATTGTGTCCATTTATAGTAGTCTGGAAGACAGGTGGTGACTTCACGATCCCAATCGTACTCGATGCCCCAAGCGCGAAATTGCTCCTTGGCATTAGCGATGTTGTCAAGCGTCCATTTACGGGGATGGATACCTCTTTCAATGGCTGCATTCTCCGCGGGCAGCCCGAAGGCGTCCCAACCCATTGGGTTTAGAATGTTATAGCCGCGCATCAGGTAGAAACGGGTAATAACATCCCCAATTATATAGTTTCTCCCATGACCTACATGAAGAGATCCCGATGGGTATGGAAACATGTTCAAGTAGTAAAACTTCTTCTCAATGTCTTCGGTGGGGGCGCGAAAGAATCCGCGCTGCGCCCAGAAATCGCGCCAGCGTTCCTCGATTTTTCTAAATTCGTAGCGCTCCATTTTGTCTTCTACCATAACCGCAGGTCTCCCTTTGCTAATCGTTGAGCTTCGTCTAATACCTCATGAACATCCTTCATCGAGCGCATCTCGCTGTATAGCCTAAGGATGGGCTCTGTTCCGGAGGCACGCAAAAGAAGCCAGCCTTCTTTGAATCGCAATTTTGTGCCATCTACGTTCTCAACACTAATTACCTTGCGCCCCGCGAACCTGGAGGGTGGGTTTTCCTTTAGCTTCGAGACAACCTCAAGCCGGTTTTCCACCTTTATGTCGAGGCGATGATAAACGCGCGTCCCGTACTTGTCGAATAGCGATTGGACAAGCTCGCTTGCCGGTTTGCCGGCACTGGCCACGATCTCTGCCAGCAGTACGGAATGGAGCACCCCATCGCGCTCTGGTATGTGTCCTTGTATGGCAATGCTTCCGCTTTCTTCGGCCCCAATTAGAACATTGCCACGCTTGAGGATCTGTTCGCAATGGTGTTTGAAGCCTATAGGAACCACGATATGCTCCAGGCCATAGTCCTGGCACATGTCGCTTGCCATATCCGTTAGGTTGAACGCAGTTACCACGGGACCACGCAATTTACGCTCTTCAACCAAGTATCTCAGGATGAGGGAGAAGGTTTGGTGTGCATCAATGAATATGCCTTTCTCGTCCATGGCAGAGATCCGATCTCCGTCGCCGTCGGTCACTACGCCCATAAGATTACCCTTTTGTCGGTGAAGCGCAGCGACGACAGCGCGTAGGGGAACGATGTTCTCTCCCAGGGGTTCGGGTTTCTTTCCCCCAAATAAGGGATCATGCCGCGATCTTATCTCGGTGTAAGGCACTCCGTATTCCTTCAGGAGTTGTGCAACATACCCTTGAGCTGATCCGTACATTGAATCCACTACTACATGCACCGGTGAGGCTTTGAGGCGGTCGGGGTTGATCAAGGTGCGCACCTTTTCCAGAAACGGCGTCTTAAGGTCAACCTTCTCGATCGATCCGTCCAAGGCATGCGGCTTGGGTACTGAATTTGAAAGGCTTTGCTCTACGCCATCGGTCACCTCGCTTGGGGCAGAACCTCCGTACTCTGCCTTGTACTTGATACCGTTGTAAATGGCTGGATTATGGCTTGCGGTAAACATTATTCCTGCTGCCGCGTTTCTTTTTACAACCGCGTAAGAGACAGCAGGAGTGGGAACAGGAGACTCACTCAAGACTACAGGGATTCCAGAATCGTGCAACACTCGCGCAAAATAGCTAGCAAACTGCGGTGAAAGGAAACGCATGTCGTAGCCTACTACAACCCCATCTGCTGCGGGCCGATAAGGTGAGCCCCAATCTGTGTATATTTTTAGCTTCTTGCGGTCTTTGGAAAGCAGGAACTTGGCCGTTGCCTGAGCTACGCGCGCCACATTGTCGAACGTAAAGTCCTCAGCAATAACAGCGCGCCAACCGTCAGTCCCGAACCTTATCCTTGTTCCTTCTCCTCGATTTTCTCTTTTTGCCACGGTTTTCTCCTGTACGCACACGCGAGGCTGTGTTTATCCGCTGGACATTCTCCGGTAAAACCAGATCATTGCGGGCCAGGATCTCCAGTAACAGGGTATAGGGGATTGATGTTTCTACCCACAGGGAATCTATCTCTATCACACCGTTTCTTACTGGGACATGTAGTATCGCTTGCTCTACGGCCTGCTTGTAACGGGCGAGCATTTCGTCTTCTGTTATGGGATTAGTAGTTGTACTCAACTGTGTATTCTACCTCACTCTCCTGGTCAGAGGGGACCTCTATTGTGAACTTGATGGTGTTCGAATCAACTTTCTCGTAGGGCATCGTGCTGGACATTATCTTCCATGTCCCGCTCAAGTGCTCTAGAACCTCTATTGAGACAGCGGTGTCTTTATGATTTTGCATGGTGATGTGGTAGGTCTCGCGATAGGTGGATTGGGCGATCTTTTCCCGGTTGATCTGTGTTCTTTCTCCCACCAAGTCGAATGCACTGCCAACGCTCAAATCAATTGTTTCTTCTTTAGCAGTATGAGTAATCATATCCTCACCCAATAGGAGCAACGCGCCGTCAGTTTCTCCGAACAAGCGTACAGCGCCTGCTGGTAAAGGCATTCCCAGGTTGTTGTCCACACTATTATCAAATGTAATTTGAACTTGCACTGCGGAGCTATAGGCACCATCGTAAGTGTATTTCTTCTCTACCAGGACGTCGCTTGCCCTTATATAAGGCAGTATCAACTCGTCGCCGCTTACAAGATTAACGGTTTCGGGAAGTGTGTAAAGGTGGTACTCGAAAACAGCCTGTTCATTCTCCCCCATGCCCATGGGAGAAGCCGGAACCGCCATGGATCGAAACTCTGTAATGGCCTTGTCTACTTGGCTTATATCTCCAGCTATAAAGCGGATGGTCGCTTGCTCAAAATCAACCCCACAAACGTTACGTAGTGTTATCTGTCCTTGAACGGAAAGCATCGACTCTTCTTCATCTAGCGTGCAAATGTAGCTGCCAGCCCAAGAAAGGCCTTGGGTGAGATAAGAAAAGGTGGCTGGCATGTCTCCCGATACCTGTGAATAAATTGTAAGTAACAACTGCGGATCTAGAGGGTAGACATCTTTATCGCCCAGGTTAACCTGTTGTGGCTGGGCAATAGCGCGTATCTCTCCTGAAGAATCTATTATGGTTACAACATCTGCCTGATATCTAAGAAGCGTTCCCCGATAAATTCCGTTAGCGGTGACAACTTGGACGTTTTTGCCTACAGCAGAAGCAAAAAGACTGTCAGCACTTGTGTAATCAAAGGAATGTGAAAGCAGCGTTGCATCCGTTACAAGAACCGCAGACTCCGGAATTAGACCTTCTGGGACCGGGAGCTTAACTTCGTTGATTCCCTCGGTAAGGGTTAGCGTGAGCGATTCCTGAACGCATGCAATTCCTTGGGAATAAATAGTTAATACCGAGCCTGATAGCCCGAGGACCGAAACTCCTAACAAAACCATCGAAAGCGTCAGCAGAACATTACCTTTGCGCATGGTATCCCTCCTTTAACAATTCTGATGATAGCACACCGGCCTGCAAGTTGTAAAGAAAGTACAGTGTTTACCTGTAGGTGCCTTCATCTGGATTGCTATATGCAGATGAGGGATCCTGCAATTCTTACATAGTAATGGTTTCTATCTGCAGGCTGACTCAGGGCTTGTTCTAAAAGCCAATTGGCAGCTTCTTAAAGCTGGAGGAACATCGATGAAGGCGCTGTCATTAGCTAGGTACTAAGCCCTGGTTATCGGTTAGTGAATCTTGTCTATAATTGGGCTAAATGCTTCTTTCGGTAAAGGAGAAAGACAATTGTTGGGTTCTACGAGAATGAGCCGCCTGTAAGTTGCCTCAAGGCGGCCATAAACATTGCCCGGCTAGTTTTCAGTAATCGGTCTCTTCGTCGTCTTCATCATCGAAGACCTCTTCGAAATCTACCGGATTCTCGTCGATAATCGCTAACCGTGCCCCGCAGCTTGGACAATGGATAACGTTACCGTTATACACGTCCTCTATTGGGAGAAATATCGAATTCCCGCATGCTGGGCAGATTCCTTCGATTGTCTTTTTCATGATGTTGTCTCCTTTTGGAGTTGGTATTGTCTTCCTTACGGCTTCTAGCGTTCCGTAAGGGCTGTGTGCCAGATATGGAAGCTTCAAGAGGATAATCTACTCCCCTTCCTTCCTCGATCCATTCAAAAAGGAGCGGACTCCTTCCCGTGTATTCGAGTAATGCTCCGCACACCGGACAGCGTAGGCGCCTTGATATGCCAATGGAGCCCTCGATAGGAACGCTTGCTCCGCATGCCGGACAATTCCCTATGACCATCATTACCTCCATCTTGGGGACAGCTAGTTCTTCTTCCCCTTGCCGGTGGATTTCTTTCCGGTCTTGGTTTTCTTCTCAGGCATGTTGCACCTCCTCTTATGCTAGTGACAGCGCAGAGTAGTGCCGTATTCTAAGAAAGTCAAGGAAAGGTAATGGGAAGCTTGTCACCTTTCTTGTTTGTGCTATTTACGGGTTTTTATTTTTATGATTATCCCGCAATTGCAGTTTGACATGTGTCTTGCAAAATGACCGGATACATGACTAAGGCAAAACAGGCATCAGAGAATAAAGACAGCAGCAAGAAATGGTAGTAAATTACATGTTAGCTTAGTGAAATGCCTCATATAGGCATCCTTGAAGTTGGTGATTCTAGGTTTGGCAGAAGCCTACTTTGTACCATCTCGAATTAGTCGATTAACGCTGTCTTGTAGTTTGGAGATCACCAATCGGTCGGCTTCAGGGAATTTGTAGTTAGTTAGGTCGTTAACGTTGACCCATCTCCACTGCTCACAGGAGATGGCCTGAGGCTGGCCTTTGAGTATAGTACAGTGGAACGTGTGTAGGGTAATAGAAAACTCAGGGTAATCTTGCTTTACTGTGATAAATGGCTCGGTAACGTCTACCTTGATTGCCAATTCCTCCATGAGCTCTCGCGCCAAGCAACGGTGAAGAGATTCAGCTGGCTTCTTCTTCCCTCCTGGAAATTCCCAAAGCCCGCCATGCTCATCACTTTTTATCCGTTTTGCAATCAGTAGGCGTGCTTGAGATGAAAAAGGGCGGTCCCACACCAAGCCAGCAGCAACGGTGTAGTGTGGGACCGCTTCACCTTGATTCATGTCAGCGATCTTTCTTCAACAGAGCCATGTATTCGGAAACTGTTTTTATCCCTTCTACGTTTAGCGTGCTATCGACTACGCGATCCAGGGTATCGTTTCTTAGCGCCTGCTGTGCGTTGGCACTGAATTTCTCGATTAACTCAGAATCGCTCAATGGCCGATTGGCGTCTCCTTTAGCGTGATCTTCCTCTTTGCCATAGGTCTTGTTGTCAGTAGTTGTTACGCTTACGATAGCCCTTTTAACCCTTGGAAAAAGGGAATCTATATCTGGATCGGCTATAACTTTTATCTTTGGAAGAAGCTCCCAGACGAACGGGTCTTTAAGCGCCTCTTCTTCGAAGTCAGATGGTAAAACATTCCCTTTGGCGACAGCTACAGCTATGCAGTAGGGCAGGGAATGGTCTGCTGTTTCCTTTGTTGTTGGCTGGTATTTGCTAGGATCCGAGAGTATGTCTGCTCCGCGCTTGGTGGTCTTTACTATTACCTGTTCAACCTCATGTGGGTCGATGTTGTTCTCAGCCATCACTTCCAATGCAGCCGTGATCGGTTGATGGGTAAGGGCCTCGGTTGGGAAAGCCTTGTATCCACATTCGGTAATAATGAACTTCTCTCCCAAGCCGGAGAGCATCTTGTCGGGGTCCCAGTTAACGTTACCTATCACCTCGAACACGCCTTCTTTTCCCTCAAACAGTTCTGCAGATCCAGTATAACCCGTCTCTGCTAGCAGCGCGGCACGCACACCGGCCTCTGTTGCTAGTGGATCAGCGGTGTTCTTCATGTTGGTCAGGTGACCTGCAACAACTCCTCCAAGTGTGAAGTGGCTTGAGCCGCTTATCCCTACCGCAGACACTAATTGATCTTCAGTAAGGTTAAGCATGCGTCCGGCAACAAGCGGGCTGACAAATTGGCTGAGGGAGGCGTGGTGCCAACCCACCTCGCGGACCCCGGGATTTGCAGCGTGGCACATTCTCATTTCCAATTCGTAGTTAACAACTATACCAACTATCAGATCTTCTCCGCTTGCTCTGCTCATCTCTCCGGTCGCTAGGGCCGCGGGGATGATGTCCGATGGATGGGAAGGATCTTGCTTCCAATAGATGTCGTTGTAATCCATGGCTCGCATAAGAAGCGAATTCATCAGCGCTGCGTTCGGAGCATTGCTCTTTGTGCCGTAACCTATGATTGTTGCTTGCTGAGTTCCTCCAAGTTGTTTAACGTAGCTGTAGGCTTGCTGCATATCTTTGTGATCCAGGGCGGCAAATGCACAGCCTACGCTATCAAGAAGGAATCGTTTCGCTTCCCTGCGAGCAGGTTCAGGAATATCTTTGTAGGTAAGAGATCGCGCAAAGCGGGCTAGCTTGCGACTAATTGATTCCATAAGCACTCCTATACGGCATCAGCGATCGCTTGTGCCATCTCCGTGGTGGAGGACGATCCTCCCATGTCGTATGTGCGGACCTTTCCACCAGCGATTACTGTCTCCACGGCTTTCTCTATCCGCTGTGCTTTCTCGGCCTCGCCCAAGTAATCCAGCATCATCTTTGCTGCACGTATTGTTGCTATGGGATTGACCTTGTTCTGTCCAGCGTACTTTGGTGCCGAGCCATGAGTTGGTTCGAATACGGCAAAGTCATCGCCGATATTTCCCGATGCGGCGAATCCTAATCCTCCAACTAGTTGTGCAGCAAGGTCGGAAATGATATCTCCAAACAAGTTTGTGGATACCAGTACGCTGTAGTTCTGGGGGTTCTTTACTAGCCACATGCACATAGCGTCGATGTTTGCTTCCCAAAGCTCGATACTAGGGTACTCCTGCGCTAGTTTTCTCGTCTCTCGCACCATCAGCCCCGATGTCTCTCGGATGACGTTGGGCTTCTCAACAACCGTGACAGTTGGGTAATTATGTTTCTTCGCATATTCAAAGGCATCTCGGGCGATTGTCTGGCAGCCTTTGCGGGTAAAGATACGGGCTGATATAGCCATATCTTCGCCTGGTACATTGTTGTAGCGCTTCATCTTTGGATGAGTGTTTAGCGCTGAGCGAATATTCTCCGGTACAGGGTGAAACTCGACTCCTGAGTATAGTCCCTCGGTATTCTCTCGGAATACAACAAGGTCAATGTCGTCACGCAAATTCAGCGGATTGCCTGGATAGGCCTTGCATGGGCGCAGGTTCGTATGCAAGTTGAATAGCTGCCGTAGCCCAACGATGGGACTAGAGTAAACAAATCCCTTGCCTTGCATATCGGGGGAAAGTTCTTTTGCAGCCTCGTCTTTGGGCTTGGAGGTTATCGCACCGAATAGAGAGGCATCCGTGGATTTGAGAAGCTCGATAGTTCTCTCTGGAAGAGGATTTCCTTCTGATTTCCAGAACTCCCATCCGATATCTCCATGCACATACTCGGCCTCAAAACCAACCTTGTCCAATAACAATCGCGCCGCGTTTAGCACGTCAATGCCCACGCCGTCTCCGGGCAGCCATGCGATGCGATATTTAGCCATCTTTCTTTGTCCTCCTTTGGAACGTATTGGAGCAATTATACCCAAAACCGCTGCTTGTAGGGCAGGGTAACAAAACAACCTTGCGGGACTTGCGCAAATACCCACATGGCTATAGTCTATGGTTTCAAACAAACAGATGAATCGTGAGGAAAAAAAGGCATGTGGACACTGATTGCTGGTGTATTTATGGGATGGGGGTTAGGAGCAAACGATGCTGCGAATCTGTTTGGACCCGCGGTAGGGAGTCGTGCTCTAAGGTTTTGGACAGCGTCCGCTATGGCCTCTGTTTTTGTTATCATTGGCGCAGTGTTGATGGGAAGCCGTGGACTTGTCACCTATGCTGCGATAGGTACGCAAACCTTCGTGTCGGCGTTCACGGTGATGCTGGCTGCAGGTATTACTGTTGCCATTATGACTATGTTAGGACTTCCTATATCTAGTACACAAGCGACGGTTGGCGCGATTATCGGTGGAAGCCTGCTTAGCGCTGACGGGTTAAATTTTCAACCGCTTGTTAAGATCTTCCTTTCTTGGATACTTACCCCGATTGGAGGGATGGTTGCAACCTATGTTCCCTACAAACTCATTTCACTTTATCCCCATACACTAGTTGGGCGCCTTGTTGCTCACGATAGGGTAGTGCGTTGGGGGTTAATCCTGGTTACCTGCTATGGGGGATTTTCGCTGGGCGCAAACAACGTGGCTAATGTTACGGGGGTGTATGTGAAATCTGGATTGCTATCTCCGTTCAGTGCTGTTGTATTAGGCTCGCTTGCGATTGTGCTTGGCATGATGACGTTCAGCAGGCGGGTAATTCGCACTGTAGGAAGTCGCCTGGTTCCCCTTGATCCATTTGCAGCGTTTGTGGTTGTGTTAGGACAAGCTATTACATTAAATGTGTATGCGATGATCGGTGTTCCTGTTTCTGCATCCCAGGCAGTTGTGGGAGGGGTGATTGGGATTGGTTTGGTCAAGGGACTAAAGACTATCCACGCGAGATCTCTGGTGAATGTGCTATTTGGTTGGATCGGTACACCGACCATTGCCTGCGCTCTCTCAATACTTCTTGGATTGATTGCAAGATCCATCATCCAGTAGAAGTATTTTGGCTCTTCCCTGGTTCTCAGGACACAGTGATGAGTGATGAGTTATCGGTACCAGAAAGAGCAATAGCACACTCTCGCAGAGACCTGTCTGCGTTGTTGCGGTTTTACGCGGACACATCTTAACAAAACGCAGAACGGAGTAGACAGATAAACGCGCGGAAAAGTCGCCTGCCCCGTTTTTTGTTCTTGTTAAGCTTTTCGTTGCTGAATGAGTTTTGCGGCAGTTCCGGCATATAACCAAATATAGACACCTGGTGCTTTTGCAAAGCTCAATTTAACGCCACGCATGAACCACATTCTTTTATCTGTGTAATCTAAATCTGTCCAGGGAATAAACAAGGGCGGGTGAAATGGGCGAAACAGGAAAAAGGTTCTAAGATAGATCCCTTGTGAGTCAGCGCTAATGGTTAGGCAGCTACGATAGTTGATTCTTGCTCTCATGACGGCGCTGACAAACCAATAGCAATTTGGTGGAAAGGCGTTTGGGGTCTGGTGTATTTTTCCTAGCGCTGCCCAACCTCCGATTCGAGATATTATGTAGCAGATCACGACCCACATTAGAACGAAGAAGGGAAAGAAAAACCTCAGGAGCAGTTCATCTGCGTTCATATAGTCACCGGTTTGACTGCAAAAAGAAGGGCCGGGATGTTCCCGGCCTCCTTGTAGATAGTTGAACAGATCTGCTTGGTCATTTTCCTTTGAGTGCTGCCTGGGCTGCTGCCAGGCGTGCTATTGGCACTCGGTAGGGACTGCAACTGACGTAATCGAGACCAGCTTTGTGACAGAAGTGAATTGATGAAGGATCTCCACCGTGTTCTCCGCATATGCCGAGGTGGATATCTGGCCGGGCCTTGCGGCCTAGCTGACACGCCATCTCAACCAATTTGCCTACCCCGTCTTGGTCCAGAACCTGAAAAGGATCCTTAGCATAGATTCCTTTAGCTACGTATTCCTTAAGGAAGCTGCCAGCATCGTCACGCGAGAAGCCGCAGGCCATTTGGGTAAGATCGTTTGTCCCGAAGCTGAAGAATTCAGCTTCTTGTGCTATCTCATCAGCGGTGACAGCAGCACGCGGGACCTCGATCATGGTTCCTATTTTATAAGGAATTTCCTTTTTGGATAGGTTCCTTTCTGAGAGAACTGCCTGTGCTGTCTCTTCGATCTCAGCACGTTGAAGCTCTAGTTCCCTAACGTTTCCAACCAGTGGGACCATGATCTCTGGGTGTACCTTGATGCCCTCGGCATATACTGTGCATGCAGCCTCGATGATGGCGCGTGCTTGCATCTTGGATATTTCTGGGTAGGTAATTCCAAGCCTGCATCCGCGATGTCCGAGCATGGGGTTGAACTCGTGCAATGAAGACACTTTCTCGGCGACTCGCTGTGGCGAGATACCAATGTTTTTGGCCACTTCTTTCTGTCCTTCTTCATCATGGGGCAGGAACTCATGCAAGGGGGGATCTAAGAGGCGTATGGTAACCGGTCGTTCTCCCATAGCGCGGAAGATTCCTTCAAAGTCGCTTTGCTGCATTGGAAGAAGCTTGTCGAGTGCTTCCTGGCGGCCGTCTTCGTCCTGGGCAAGAATCATCTCCCGAACAGCGATGATCCTGTCTCCCTCAAAGAACATGTGTTCGGTGCGACATAGACCGATGCCTTCGGCTCCGAACTTCACGGCCTGTGTCGCATCATTAGGAGTATCGGCGTTGGTGCGCACCCCTAGTTGCCTTACATCATCAGCCCAGGAAAGAAGCGTGCCAAATGTTCCGGAAAGGACTGGCTCAATTGTAGGGACGCTTCCCAAGTACACTGCGCCCGTTGATCCGTTAAGGCTAATTGGCTCTCCGGCCTTTACGGTTCTTTCTCCCACAGAGAACTTGCGTCGTGAATAATCGATTACCAAATCATCAGCGCCAGCCACGCAACACTTTCCCATACCGCGGGCCACGACAGCGGCGTGGCTCGTCATTCCTCCGCGGGCGGTAAGTATACCTTCTGCAGCGTTCATCCCGCCTATGTCCTCAGGCGAGGTCTCGATCCTTACCAGGATAACTTTTTTGCCTTCTTTTGCTTCTTCTTCTGCTTCTTCAGCTGAGAAAACAACTTGGCCGGTTGCTGCCCCAGGGCTAGCCGGTAAACCTCGTGCTAATTGAGTTGCCTCTGCTTCTTTTTCGGGATCAAACATGGGGTGCAGCAGTTGCTCTATTTGTGCAGGGGTGACTCTGGTAAGGGCTTCCTGTTTGGAGATCAACCTTTCCTGAACCATCTCCACAGCAATCTGCACTGCTGCTTGCGCTGTTCTCTTTCCTGTACGTGTTTGTAGCATGTAAAGCTGCTTATCCTGGATAGTGAACTCAACATCCTGCATATCCCGATAGTGGTCCTCTAGCGTCTGGCGAATCCTTAGAAGCTCTTTGTAGGCTTCAGGCATTACATCTTTCAGGGTAGAAATCGGCTTAGGGGTCCGTATTCCAGCTACTACATCCTCTCCTTGAGCATTCATCAAGTATTCACCGTAGAATGCGTTTTCGCCTGTTGCTGGATTGCGTGTGAAAGCAACGCCCGTCCCGCATGTCTGTCCCATGTTTCCAAAGACCATCGCTTGTACGTTGACAGCCGTGCCTATTAGACCTTGAATATCATTAAGCTCGCGATATCTTATGGCACGTGGATTGTTCCATGATCCGAACACGGCGTTGATGGCTCCCCACAACTGCTCCATTGGATCCTGGGGAAAGTTCACGTCAAGTCGATCAGAGATAGCGTTTTTAAATAGCGCAACCAATTGTTTTAGATCCTCAGCATCAAGCTCTGTGTCAAGCTTAACCCCCTTCTTTTCCTTTAGTTGATCCAGAATCTCTTCAAACGGGTCAGGATCAGTCTTTCTCTCAGGTTTTAGCCCTAGTACTACGTCGCCATACATCTGCACTAGACGCCGATAGGAGTCATAGGCGAATCTCTCGTTACCAGTTCGCGAAACTAATCCCTCGACAGTTTCATCCGTTAGACCGAGATTCAATACGGTATCCATCATTCCGGGCATAGAGGTAGCCGCTCCGGAGCGTACTGAGACTAGCAGTGGCGACTTCGGATCTCCAAATTTCATCCCGGTTACTGCCTCAAGCTGGCGTAAGCTCTTGTCTATCTCACCTCTGAGGCTTTCGGGATAGGTCTTGTCGTGCTCGTCGTAGTAGCGGCAGACCTCGGTGGAAATGGTGAAACCAGGTGGAACGGGGATTCCTAAGCTGGCCATCTCCGCTAGGTTAGCTCCCTTTCCTCCAAGGAGTTCCTTCATCGATGAGTTACCCTCGGTTTCACCTTTGCTAAAAAAGTAGACGTATTTCACTCCTGTACACCTCCATGTATCATATAAGCTTAAATGATCTGAGCATCACACTGAATAATCTTGCGGCTAAGGAATCGGGATATCTAATCCTTAAATGTTTTAGGCGATTGAGCCTCCAATCATTTGCGCAAAAACAGCGCTTCTACAAACTGCTGTGCAGAGAACTCGTGCAAATCCTCCTTGTCTTCACCAACTCCAATATAAATGAGCGGCAAACGAAGCTGATCCCAAATGGAAAGGACTACGCCGCCTTTTGATGTTCCATCGAGCTTAGTTATCACGATTCCAGTCAGGTCGATCGCCTCGTGGAAACGAGTGGCCTGCGATATACCATTTTGCCCAGTAGAGGCGTCAAGGACAAGTAGACGCTCGTCGGAGCTTCGTCCTAATTTCCTGATGACGGTCCGTTCGATCTTGGAAAGCTCCTGCATGAGGTTGTGTTTAGTTTGGAGACGACCAGCTGTATCGATTAACAGTACTCCGCCAACATGTTGTACATGGTCTATGGCGTCGAATACCACTGCGGATGGATCAGCACCGACCTTGTGACTAATCAAATCGGCTCCAACACGATCAGCCCACACGGTTAGCTGATCTATTGCCGCAGCACGGAAGGTATCCGCTGCAGCCAAGGTGATGGGGATATTTACCTGTTGCGCCCTAAGCCGCGAGGCGATTTTGGCGGCAGTGGTGGTCTTACCGGATCCATTGACCCCAGTTATTGTAACCACAGTTGGCTCACTGTTGTTTCGCAGAGCCAATTTTCGTTCACACCCTTGGAGTTTTTCGCGCACTTGACGCTTCAGTACTTCCATAAGGCCGCCATCGGCAAGCTCGCGGCGGCTGCATTCTGCCAGGCCTTGTGTAAACTCCATGGCCAGGCTGACACTAACATCACCTGCAATGAGGATCTCTTCTATCTGTTCCAGTTGATCTGCAGAGAGCTTCTTGCCGCCCTTAAGTACACTCTCCAAGGATCCTGCAAATTCTGACCGGGCCTTGCTCAACCCCTCCTTCAATCTATCCATCCACGCCATCACATAACCTCCGGGGTTGACATGCCCAGTATCTGAAGGCTGTTTCTGAACACGCTTTGTAATGCAGTAAGCAATGCTAAACGAGCCCGCATAAGTCCTTTCTTCTCCCCAAGGATTCGATAGTCTGCGTAATAGGCGTGAAAAGAACGAGCTAGATTCAATGCGTATTCTGCTATTAGGTGAGGGGCAAAACGAAGTGCGGCTTCCTCGACCACCTGAGGGAACGAGTCAAGCTGCTTGATCATATTAAGCTCTGCTGGTTCCTGAAGCTGTGTCAAATCTACATCATGTGGATCGATCTGCCTTTTTGCCTTGCGGAAGATGGAAGCGATACGAGTGTGTGCGTATTGAATATAATAGACTGGGTTATCAAGAGACTGGGCACGGGCCAGGTCTAAGTCGAACTGCAGATGGGTCTCCGGTTTCCGGGCCACCATGAAGTATCGAACTACATCTGGCCCCAATTCGCTGGTTAGATCGCGCAGTAGCACGAATCTGCCCGCGCGGGTGGACATGCGTAGAGTCTGTCCTCCTTCTACGATGCTGACGAATTGGTGAACTGCGTAGCTCAGAAAATCGTTAGGATATCCCAGGATTCGCAAGCCAGCTAGAACACAAGATTGCTCTACATGATGATCGGCTCCTTGAACGTTGATGACGCGAGCGAAACCTCGCTGGTATTTGTTTATGTGATAAGCGATATCAACCATAAGATACGTTGGTCTGCCGTCGGCCCTGATGAGTACTGAGTCCTTCATTCCTCCGTTCTCTTCAGCTCTTAGCCATATTGCTCCATCTTTCTCGTAAGTACCGTTGTGCTTCTTAAGAGCTTCCAGGGCAGCTTCTACCTCACGGCGCTGATGCAGTTGCGCCTCACTGAACCAGTTGTCAAATCTCACTTTTAGCGCCGCAAGGTCTTCCTTGATTTGCTCTTTGATTACCGTCACACCGTACTGGCGGAAGAAAGCTAAAGCGGACTCGCTGAATGTGGGGTAGGCGTCTCCTACTTTTCTCTTTATCTCCCGGGCGATCTCTATCAAGTACTCTCCTTGGTAGCCTTCTTCGGGTATAGTTTCTTCCTGGCCGTAATCTTGGCGATAGCGAACCCACAGGGATTCTGCCAACAGGTCAACTTGGTGGCCTTGGTCATTGAAGTAGTACTCTCGGCTGACGTCGTAGCCGAGGTTCCTGTAAAGAGATGCAAGGACATCGCCTAACACGGCTTGACGTCCGTGTCCTACTGTCAGTGGTCCGGTGGGATTTGAGCTAACGAATTCCACCTGCAATCTTGTTTCTTTGGTTATCTGTTTAGGTCCGAAATTTCCTTTGTAGTTTAGGATCTCCTCTAGACATGAGTGGATCATCTGGGATTTGAGATGAAAGTTGATAAAGCCTGGGCCAGCAATCTCCACCTTCGCAAAGGCATCCCGCGGCAGTGAGGCAATAATCCTCGCGGCTAGATCCCTGGGAGAGGTACCGGCAACCTTTGCTCCCACTAGCGCGATATTGGAGGAGAAGTCTCCATATTCTGCTCGCTCGGAAGGGGAGACAACGAATGAAACGGGTGGCTGGCCTAGGGTAGACCAAGCCTCTTCAAGGGACTTTTCTATAGAAGCAATTAGCATAGTAATTCCTTAAAACCCTTCCTATTAATATCAGTTGGCGTTCTATTTTTCGCCTTATTTGTAGCGGCTTCCTCAGTTATCCCGATTCGGCCTCCGGAAAGCTTCCTGACTTAATTATGATGCAAAATTGGCAATTGATAGTCTCATGTAGCCCTGACACATCAACTAATTGTACGCGCCTTTTGAGTAGGGTTAAGTAAGTAAAAATCTCGGCGGTCTTAACCTTGTAAAACCAAAGTATAGCGGTACTAGAAAGAGTGTCAACGCATGTGGCCAAGCATGCATTATGTATAATACTGGTTATGGATGGCCGTTCTCTTTGGAATTGGATA
>CAZKFV010000073.1:0-4760 GCA_964552295.1 uncultured Thermotogae bacterium
TTTGCGGCAACAATAAGGCCTTCAGCATTATGTACGGTAATGCCCACTAGAGCAGTATTGAACAACTCCCGGTATTTCTTTTCACTCTCCTCGATTTGCTGTTGTGCTGCTTTACGTTTGCTTATATCGCGGGCAATGCCCAATACTCGCTTCTGGCCAGAAATTCTTACTACACGCGTGAAGATCTCTACTGCCGCAGGTGTGCCGTCTTTGCGGATTATTGTCAGTTCATCCGGCCCTGAGGATTTGCCAAGAGCGTTCCGGGCCAAAATTTGTGCCGTTTTCTTAAGCTCCTTACCGGGCACTACGTTGAAGTTAAGAATATTTTTGCCTATTAGTTCTTCTTTGGTGCAACCTATTAGTTCTTCCGCAGCCCGGTTACCATCAGTAAACCTCCCTTTTAGATCGTTGAGGTAGTATGCATCCGGAGCTTCCTCAAATAGCATCCGAAACTTCTCTTCGCTTTCCTGTAGGTCTTTTTCGGATCGTTTGTGCTCAGTGATATCTACGTGTACACCCACAGCGCGGTAGGGCTTGCCTGCTTCTGTTCTGCTATAGCTTTTGCCCCTGCCAGAGATCCATTTCCAGGAACCGTCTTTGCATTTCAGGCGGAATTCAACTTCGTATGGTTCGCCGTTTTTCACATACTCTTCGACTCTGGGCACGATGCTCTTCCTGTCTTCAGGATGCATCAACCGCGCCCAAGTGTTTTTGTGCATGGGCAGTTCCCCCGGTTCATAACCCAGCATAGTGTAATAGCGGGGGCTGAAGTAGACTTCATCGGTTTCCAGGTCCCAATCCCAGAAACCGTGTTCACCAGCATCCATAGCAAGCAGGAGTCGTTCTTGGCTTTCCACAAGTTCCTTCTCTGCCTTTTTCCTCTCGGTGATATCCTCAGTGAATCCTGCTATCCCAATTATCTTCCCTTGCGCATTGCGCAATGGCACTTTGCTGGTCTTCGCCCAACGTAGAGAGTTTCCTGCTCTGTAGAGCTCCTCAATTCCTGTTTTTGCCTTTCCAGATTTGATGACTTCCTGATCGTCGGCATCCATTTGCTTAGCCATCTGTGCGGGGAAGAGCTGCGAGGTAAGCCTTCCCTCGATTTCGTCCCTTCGCTTTCCCAGAGCATTTGCTAATGCCTTGTTTGCCATTACATTCCTGCCAGATTTGTCCTTGTAGTAGATCATTATGGGGGATGAATCGAAAATCAGTTCCAACTCTTCCTTCATGAGCTGTATCTGCTGCTGTGCCTGTTGGTGCTGGTAGTCAATCTCTAGGGTATGAAGCGCAAACGATAGGTCGTCAGTCACCTCTTCAAACAGGGATTGCTCCTCGATATCTTGGCAAAGGGATTTTGGCGTGGAGATTGAGATTACACCATAAAGCCTATTGTCGTACTCAAGACATTTGGTGTATGCACCGCGGTCAGGATAACGAACGGATATGGGACAATCGGAGCATTCTGCTTGCGGGTCTTCGGTGATGATTGTGCTTCTTTTTTCCAACGCTTTCCTAACGCAGCTTGGCCATTGTCCACCTTCCATCTTCTCTCTCATAGTCACGAAACCATTTGCCATACCTATCTGGCTAGATGTGAGGTACTTCCCTTGTCTGTCTGTGAGAGCGATCCAGGCGCTGTGATAGCCGCGTGTTTCAGCTAGAAGCTCGCAGGCTCTCTGAATCAGCGTGTTACGATCCTTTTCCTTGACGATAAGCTGATTAACATTACGAATGGCCCGCAGCACGAGGTTTAGATGCTTGATACGATCCTCGTTTGATAATCCTTGTTTATTCTGGTGGGCATGTTGATTATTCAAAGTGGCCTCCGTTTCATCTCACACACACTTGTACATCGGAGGAGGGCGTGATACACCCTGGTTATAGCTCACCAACAGATATACATTCCTCCGTAGACGCATCGCCTTCTTTTGGCCACATACAATTGAATCGAACCTTGCAAGCGGGGAGATTACATGCACATTGCCCTTTTGCGGTGATGGGTTTGGGCCTTGAACGGGAACTGCTTGCCAAGCTACATGGAAAGTAATTGAAGGATCGTACTCACAAAGCGCTTTCCTTCTTTTAATGTTTCCATCCAGCCTGGATAGAGCCTTTGTGTTCATCAGCGTGTCACATCCACAGATGCTTTTTGCACTTATAGAAGATAGTCTACAAGCTGCTCACCCCAAGGGCAAATTGAGTATTTTTTCCCCCGATTCTCGCTCTTACAGCTCTTTAACTGTGCGTATACAAAGGAATTTTCTGGATAGGGTAAATGTCGCTGCAAGGCTACCTTGTAGGAGGGTTAGGCGTGCGTTAGTCCCCGCAAAGGAAAGAACAGAGCTCGAGAGTGACAAATAGGGGATTAAGGATTATGGGGTAAGGATTAAGCAGATCCCCTTGGTGCGCAGCCAAACGTGGCAGGCCCCAGTTGATTACCACTCCACGCTGCGAGATATATGAAAAGCTAGTGTTGGACAGGCAGGCAGAAGTAACATGTGATTCATATGGGACGGATTTGCCAGCCAACTGTGCGTCTCAGGCGAGCATAGCAAGCGGGCGGGAGAAAGTGGCTTCTTCAAATTTCAATCCAGTATCTTTATTGCCGACCGCAAATGGGGAATAGCCATGCGTAACTTGCCGGATGATAGGTGGAATAATAGGGTGTGTAATGCTCTCAGCCCACCATTATGGGCTTGGTTAACAGTGGCCAGGAGAGAGGAGAAACGTGTCGCTCTTTGCATACAAAGAAGTGGACTATGTGCTTGGTAGATACGAGTTTCTTGTAGATACTTGCGCCAATACGCTTTCTTAATCAAGGGAAAATCTTTCGAACCTCACGACTTATGTTTGCTTTGATCATTTCCCAGAATCCTTTTTCGGTATTTGGGAATCCATGTCTGATAGAAGTTTCAAAACTGCAAATTCCTAATGATCGCCTAACGCTTCACTTGAAGCTGCTAGGTTTGTCAGTAATGCCTAGTCAATCTATAATTGGAGTGGGATAAGGTAGTTACGACTTTAGAGCATACGTTGCTAGTTTGGTAGTGGCGCTTCTGCGCTTGTGGTGAAAAGTGATGAACAAGGACCAGTTAAGAGATATCGTCATAACGGCGCTAGATAAAGGTGATATAGAGCCAGTTACGCTGGTATACCTGTTTGGATCCAGGGCTAGGGCTTTGTCAGGAGACAGTGGATGTTCCGGTGGAACTGTCGGTCCGTTAAGCGATTACGACTTTGGTATCGTGACTGCTTTTGCGGGTGATGGAGAAGAATCAATATCTCGCGGCGAACTCCATAGATTGCAAAGCAATTTTGCAAGGCTCCTCAACGAGGAAGTTGACGTCGTGCTCTTGAATAGTGCTCCGATTGAACTGCAATACAGTGTAATCGCTAGCGGGGTTCTCATATTTGCGGCTAGTATTAGAGAGAAGGTGGAATACGAAGCCCACGTTTTAGGTCGGTATGGTGATTATCTAGCCGTGCTACGACAACAGAGGGATGAAATCATTCAGGGAGGCCGTGATGAAGCCAGAGTTCAGCGGTATAGAAAGGCGCTTGGAGCGACTGAACATCTGCTTGAACAAGCTCGAGCCGCTAAAGGATAAGTCTCTCGAACAAATCCAACAAGATACATATCTACAGGACGTCATCGAACGAAACTTTGAGGTTGCAGCTCAGGCCTGTATCGATATTGCTAACAGGATAATTAGCCTGGAAAGCCTGCCGACTATTACCAGGCAATCGAGAGATTAGGTGAAAACGGAATAATCCCGGTTGAATTAGCCCGCAAGATGGCCCCTATGGCAGGTTTTCGAAATGTGCTCGTTCATCAGTATCTGGAAATCGACCAGAAAGAAGTCTATCGATACCTAGAGAACCTTGACCAGTTCTATGAGTTTGACGGTTACATCCGCGAGTGGTTATCTGGAACAGTTGATGAATGATATAAAGCCCTATATCTGCGTTACCTGCCAAAACTTCTAACCTCCAAACATGGCCTGCACAAACAGACTGCTCTTTCCTGCGATCGCCGTTAGGGAGGTCCATTCTAGGGCGCTTTCTATCGGGGAATAGGTGAGGGCGTACGTTTCCGCCGGGGCAAATTGTCATCGAGACAATATACGAGGGGTTTAGGCTGGTGGTGGTAATCGAAGGTCAGGGAGATGATGAACTCGCTTCGGGGTCCTATCTCTATCGGGTTGTTGAAATCGACCAGGTGATATCCCCGTTCATTGAGCATAACCTGTTTACCCACCAGTAGTTGTGATGGGGCAAGGGTACCATCGTAGACGTCGATTGTTACCGTTTCGTCTCGGTTAACTCCTCAAGTTTTGTCTATTGAGGTGTAAGTTTTATTCCTATCTCCTGTGCTGTTGCTTTATCAACAACTACCTTGGCGGCCACGATGTCCTCCAGGGCGATGCCCAGGTTACAGGCGAAAGTGCGCTGATTTTCATCGGTTCGCCCGGGATGCTGGCCGGTAACCAGTGCTGCTAATTCGTGTTTGATCAAAGGAAGGCCCTGCAAGTATCCCTCGCGCTGATGCGATTCAAATTGATCGCGGTCATCGGTGAAAAGAAGATCCATCTGCGCAATTGCGCCTGGATGCCAGTAGGATCCGTAATCAATCGAGGAGGCAAATGCGCCAGGAGCAAGCCACCCTTCTTTAATCGTTGCATGTGGAGGGTTGGTAATTGGACCAGCAGTTATAACTAGATCGTGGCTGAGCACAGCTTCTTTCGGTTCGCGAACAGGAT
>CAZKFV010000074.1:0-10229 GCA_964552295.1 uncultured Thermotogae bacterium
TTCAACAAGGCGGTTGTCGCTCATCCAGAAAGCATCGCTCTGCGTATGCTGATTCCTAAGGAGAGAAAGCGTGGCCGCGGGGTTCAGCTCGTCTTAAACGAAATTTCATACTCTCGTCTGGGGGAGATGGTTGGTCGTTTAGCAACAGCCCTCGATGAACTGGGAGTTAAGAAAGGAGATAAAATAGCCCTTATCTCTGCGCCTCGCGCTGCATGGGCAACGGCGTTTTTTGCTATTCTGAGGTGTGGGGCTGTTGTGGTACCCTTAGATCCTGAACTGCAGCTGGGAGAGATAGAGCGCATCCTGGTTGAAGCGGAGGTCAAGGGAGCAATATCCTCTGGCTTAAAGGCCGACGACCTGAGAGTGATTCGAGAGAGGAAGCTTTACGATATCCCCATAATCGCGATGGATAAGCCCGAGAGTGACGATGTGTTGTTCTTGGACCAGCTTCTTCTTGGAAAGTCGATACTCCCTGCGGCTGAAGTTAGCCCGGAAGATATGGCTGTGCTTATGTATACCTCCGGGACGACTGGAAACGCTAAGGGAGCAATGCTCCTTCATCGCAACATTTCGTCGAACGCACTTTCCGGGATCAAGGTTGCCGACATCTCAGAGGTGGATAACTTCCTAACGATCGTGCCCTGGTATCATATTTACGGGCTGACTGTATCACTCCTTGTCCCTCTTTTTGGCGGTGCTACGACAACCTATGCTCCTGTGGACCGCAATTTACCCGTAGTTATGACCAAGGCAAGACCGACGATACTGCTGGGTGTGCCTAAGCTATATAACGTTTTGTACAATAAAGTGATGGCTTCTATCCAGGGAAGCCTGTTGAAGAGAACGATTTACAAGCTCTCTCCTACGCTTATGGGAAAGCTTGTGAGCAAGAAGCTGTTTGGTAAGCACTTCCGCT
Organism: uncultured Thermotogae bacterium; assembly: GCA_964552295.1. Lineage (GTDB taxonomy): Bacteria > Bipolaricaulota > Bipolaricaulia > UBA7950 > UBA9294 > M55B144. The sequence continues at coordinate 917 of CAZKFV010000074.1, forward strand.
ATTTTACCTCTGGCGGCGCTCCTTTTAGCCGTGAAGTGGCAAATGGGTTCCGTAGAATGGGCATTGGGGTTATGGAGGGATACGGGCTAACCGAGACAGCTCCAGTACTAGCTATGTGTGAGTTATTCACTATGAAGCCCGGTATGGTGGCTTTCGAGGATGTCCAGTTGCGTATCGATAATCCGGATGAGACAGGGGTGGGCGAGGTGCTGGCGCGGGGGCCAAACATCATGGCAGGCTATTATAAGAATCCGACAGCAACGTCAGAAGTCATAGATGAACAAGGGTGGTTTCACACAGGTGATCTTGGTCGGATGGAAGGAGATCGATTGATCCTCTCTGGTAGAGCAAAGAACGTGATCGTGCTAGATACAGGAAAGAATGTGTACCCCGAGGAGGTAGAGTGGGAGCTTATCAGAATACCAGGGGTAGAGGAACTCTTAGTATACGAGGCTGATCGTCAGGGCGCGGTTACGGTTGCTGTGAAGATTTATCCAAAATTCGCCGATCTTAAGCAAATGGGCATAACAACTCCTGAGCAGATGATTGACTATTTCTGGGAGGAGATCAAGAAGCATAATGAGAACCTTGCCCCATTCAAGCGCCTTAAGTATAAGGACGTAATCACGCTAATGGACGAACCGTTCGAGAAGAGCGTTAAGCTGGATATCAAACGCCATAAGTATAGCTAAGAGCCAGCCCTTCCTAGCGGATCTGAAATCCGTTCTCTTTTGGGGATGGTTCTTCCCAGCTGATATCCACATCATCCACTTGCGCCATGGGTGGGCCGCTCCGTGCCCAGGTAATGAGGGCATGGACATCCTGAGGGTTTCCTTGAGCAACGATCTCCACTTGTCCATTGGAAAGATTGCGGACCCATCCTAGAAGGCCTAGTGACAGTGCACTATCTCTTGTAGACGCTCTATAGAACACCCCTTGTACTTTCCCTGATATGAGTAAGTGTGCACGGATAATCTGCTTTTTAAATTTCTCTTGCGTCATTTGCTTTAGAAACACCCTCTTGTCTCTCGTCAACTATTCGAGTATACTTAATGGGCGTGGAAGGAGGTGAATAAAACGATATGGTCAACAGAGTAAATACCTTATCCATCTACATTCCTAAATCCAAGATGGAGAAGAATCCGGTGGACAGATTGATGAAGCTTTCACATGATAAGGAACGGTCCATTAATTATTTGGTTGTGGAAGCCATAGTTCAGTATTTGGATCGCGAGGAGAAAAGGAAGAAATAGTCTCATGTTATAATCACCATCTTGAGCCGTTAGCTGTCTCCTCTAGGTTGCTTAGTTTCTTTCTGTTTATGCAGGGCCTTGATCCTTTGCAGGATTTCCCTGATGTTTTTCTCAGAGCCCCTGTTTGTTGGGCAGTAGTAAGTCTTTCCTAGTAAAGAAGGCGGCAAGCAATCCATCTTTGCTACGCCTTCATCGTAGTTGTGGGCATACTTGTACTCCTTGCCATACGAAAGATCCTTCATCATGTCAGTAGGCGCATTGCGCAGGTGTAAAGGCACCTGCTCTAAAGGAAGATTGCGCACATCCTCACGCGCCTTACCTAAACCAATGTACAGGGCGTTGCTCTTTGGCGCGCAAGAAAGATATACAGCAGCTTGCGCCAAAGCCAAGTCGCACTCTGGTAATCCTATCGCGTCCACTGTTTGCCTGGCTGCAAGTGTAACTTGCAAGGCTTGTGAATCCGCAAGGCCAACATCCTCGCTGGCTATTCTTATCAGCCGCCTTGCGATGAAGCGAGGATCTTCTCCTGCTTCGATCATCCTAGCTAACCAGTAAAGGGTAGCGTCAGGATCGGAGTTGCGAATTGACTTATGAAACGCTGATATCAGATCGTAATGCTGCTCTCCGCTGCGGTCGTAGTTTAGTCCTTTGCGCTGCACTGCGCGCTCTACAAGGTCAACATCGATTTTCTTATTGGTGGCTATGGATGTCACAAGCTCCAGGGTACTAAGTGCCCGGCGCGCATCGCCATCAGACAGGGCTATGATCGCTCGCTCTGCCTGGGCGGTTATTTGAAAACGATTTCCAAGCCCCTTCTCATCTTCAGCCGCTCTCTGTACTATGTTGCTGATGTCCTCAGGGGAAAGCGGCGAGAATAAGAAAAGCTGGCAGCGTGATAGGAGTGCCGCGTTAAGGGTAAACGATGGGTTTTCCGTGGTTGCCCCGATAAAGATGATGCTTCCTTCCTCTATGTATGACAGGAGGACGTCCTGCTGATTGCGAGTGAACCGGTGGATCTCATCTAGAAATAGAAGATCCCTCTTTCCTCCTAGCATTAAGCTCTGGCGCGACCTTTGTAGCACTTCCTTCACTTCTTTTACCCCGCATAACGCGGCTGAAAGATGGACAAACTTGGCTTGGAAAAGCCGCGATATGATCCTCCCCACGGTTGTTTTTCCGCTTCCAGGAGGTCCCCAGAAGAGAAGTGACCTATAATCGCCTCGCTCAATCAGAGTGCGCAGCGCCCCTCTTGGTCCCAGGATGCTTTCTTGACCAACAATTTCATCTATTTCCCTTGGCCGCATCCGTTCTGCTAGTGGCCCATCTTCTGTACTGGCAAATGGAAGGTATTCCATGGCTTATTGCAGGCTTCTTTGAATATATCTAACCTGGCTCAGGCTTCACCTCCTCTTCTGCGATGAATTGATCAAATCAAGGTACGCTCCCTTTACAAGAGCGGACAAATCAATGTCCAGTTTGTTCATCAAATCTAGCGCAATCTGCTTACCTTCTCTAACCGACTGGTTCTTTGTTAGTACTACTTCTAGTTCCACGTATGACCCTAGCCCTTCTACTTCGTCTAAGTGTACCCGCGTGTTGTCGATCATGAATAGCGTGCGGTATTTTCGAACACAACCGATAACCCCAAGACTCTCGGCTAGCAAAGCGTGCATCGATGAAGGATCGGAAATTTCCGACACTATATAGTGCGATGGTTTAGGAAACAGCGAGTCGTGGCGATGATAGTAAATCAACTGTGCTTGTGCACTTAGGAAGGTTCGTAGCTTAAGCCGTCCGTGGGGGACGGCGAAGAAAGTGTCATCCTGATAGCTTTCTATACCAGGCCCATCGCAGATTTTCTCAAGCTTATCTCTCAGTATGCCAAGACCTGGCACTATTGCCTTTATTTCAATGTTTGTTGGCATGATGCCATCACGCAATCTGACACGGGACAATAAAAATTAGATTCTTCTGGATGATTGGCTACTATCTTCATGTTGGTTCTGCATCCATAATGATTTTTCATCCTATCATTTATCCCTTTTGTTCCTGATAGGCGGCTATGAATTGCACGATGTCACCGTCGAGTACCGCATCCACATTTCCCGTCTCGAAGTTAGTGCGATGGTCCTTGACCATTTGATAGGGGTGAAGGACGTAGGAACGAATTTGGCTTCCCCACTCAATATCCATCATCTCTCCTTGTAGCTTTTCGATTCTTTTAGTCTTCTGTTGACGGAGGAGTTCAGCGATCCTTGCCCGCAATACACGCATTGCTGTCTCCTTATTTTGCCGTTGACTTCGCTCGTTTTGACACGACACGACAATCTTTGTCGGTAGGTGAGTTATTCGAACGGCTGAGTCAGTTACGTTCACGTGCTGGCCGCCAGCTCCAGACGAGCGGTAGGTGTCGATTCGAAGGTCCTTGGGATCGATCTCCACCTCTTCCTCTTCTGTGACCGGAATGACTGAAACAGCTGTGAAAGAAGTATGGCGTCTATGTGCTGCATCGTAGGGAGAAATACGAACTAGGCGGTGCACGCCCTTTTCGCCCTTAAGGTTTCCGTAGGCGTAGGGGCCTGTTACTTCAAGGGTTGCGCTTCTGATCCCCGCCTCTTCTCCAGGGCTCACATCCAGAAGTTTTGCACTATATCCCGCGCGTTCGCAGTAGCGACCGTACATACGAAGAAGCATCTCCGCCCAATCCTGCGAGTCTGTTCCGCCGGCACCAGCGTTGATCGCTACGTAACAGTCAGCGAGATCGTAAGGGTCGGAGAAGGTAAGCTCTATTCTGAATGAGCGCAGTTTGTCCTCTACTTCCGCTAGTCTACAGGCCAGTTGAGAAAGCTCTTCCTTGTCTTCCATCTCAATGGCCATTTTGTAGAGTACTTCTATGTCCTCAATCTCTTGGCTTAACTTATCATAGCGGTAGAGAAGGGATTTACCGCGTTCCAGGCTGCGGCTAGCATTTATTGACCTCTCGCGATCCTCCCAAAAGTCGGCCTTGGCCATCTGTTGTTCTAAGCTAGCAACTTCCTCTTTCACCGTTGCTCGGTCAAAGGTGATCACCGATCTTTGCAAGCATATTGTGAGCTGTTGCTAGTCTTTCTTCGTCCATTCATCCCCCTTTAAGATATCGATGTCTTCCATTACGGATAGTTTATTTCTTCTTTTATAATCGGGATGTTGCGTTTGCACAAGGGGATAAGCAAACTGAGATTTACCTGTTGCCAAGACCGCGGTGTTTGATCGGCGCCGCCTAGGTGATGTAGGATGTGACGTGTAGGAATCTAGGCGACTATTTAGCGGGCTTTCGGTTATGGTGAGATGTTTTAAGGCTAGTTTTCCTGGAGGTAGTTTATGAAGCGCATCGGGATCCTCGGCGGTGTGAGTCCGGAGTCAAGCGTCTCTTATTATCTTCGCATTACACGGGAATACACCAGTCGGTTTGGGGATTATGGCTATCCAGAGATCCTTATCCACAGCGTCTCGTTCCAGCGATTCGTTGACTGGCAGAAGACAGGAAATTGGGATGCCATGGCTGCCGAAATGATCAGGACGTTCCACTCTCTTTCCGCAGGTGGAGCGGATTTTGGGCTGATAGCGGCGAACACCTTACACCGCATTTTCCATGAGGTTGAAAGGGAAAGCCCAATTCCTCTTATCCATATAGTTGATCCCACTGCTAGCCAGATAGCAAAACAAGGGATAAGCCGGGTTGGCCTTCTGGGGACGAAATACACCATGGAGGGGGAGTTTTACCGCGATCGATTGGCTCAATATGGTATAGAAGCCCTCATCCCAGATGCTGCTGCGCGGCAGGAGATACATAGAGTGATCTATGAAGAGCTGACCAAGGGGGCCATTAACGAGAAAGCAAGGCAGTATTATGCCTCTGTGATCCGCTTTCTCGTTGACCGCGGAGCGGAAGGGATCATCCTTGGTTGTACAGAGATACCTCTTCTAGTAACCCAGGATGATTCACCTGTTGCACTGTTTGACACGGCTTCACTCCATGCTGATGCTGCGCTGGCCCGTGCGTTGGAGAACTAGGAGCTAATAGATATTATGATGACTTATGCCCCGGAGCGAAATCCAGCGAACTTCAAAACAGAGCTTGATTGTCACAGGCTAGCAAACCTGTTAGTATGAAATACCCGCAGATGGAGGAATTTGCTGATGAACGAAGCCTCGGCACCGTGTAGCGATAGGCCAACCCTGGCAGTGGAAACGCGAAACTTAACCAAGTTTTATAAACTAGGCAGCACTGAAGTGAAGGCACTGCGAGGGGTTGATTTTCGGGCAGCAAGCGACGATTTCATAGTAATAAATGGCCCGTCGGGTAGTGGTAAGACAACGTTTCTAAACCTTATAGCGTGTATTGACCGTCCTAGTCAAGGTGAAGTTCTAATAGAGGACAAACAAACTAGTTCTCTTTCCGAAGGCCAACTTGCAGATCTTCGAAAGCAAACGATCGGTCTCATTTTTCAAACCTTCAACCTCATTCCGGTGCTCTCCGCAGCGGAGAATGTTGAGTATCCTTTGCTTTTGAGAAACTTGTCTCGCAGCGAAAGAAAGAAGCGGGTTAAAGATATACTGGGAGAGGTTGGACTTACCGAATACAGTAATAGGCGGCCGGATCAGCTATCTGGAGGACAACGGCAGCGTGTAGCTGTTGCCAGAGCGCTGGTCTCGGAATCAAAGATCGTTCTTGCGGACGAACCTACGGCTAATCTGGACACAGATACGGGAAAACAGGTGATGGAGTTAATGCGGCGGCTAAACCAGGAGCACTGCGTAGCGTTTATTGTCGTAACACATGACCCAGTAGTGTCAGAGTATGCTAAGCGCAGGGTTAGCATACGCGATGGTGCTATCATAGAAGGAGAAATAAATGTGGTTGCGCCTGCCGCTGCGTAGCCTTCTAAGGAATAGGCGTCGCACGATTCTGTCTATTTCTATAATCGCTATCGGTACTGCTGTTTCGTTATTCGTGCTGGGATTCTTTTCTGCTTCGGAGAAATCAATCCAAGAAGTAACTGTTCAGGAGTTTGGTACATTACAGATTGCTTCAGGCAACTTCTGGGACGATAGCGCCGAGAACTACGAATATCTGATGGATGAAACGACGCTTTCATTGGTCAAGGAAATTTTGAGCAAAGAAGTCACAGTAAACAGTGATTCGCCTTTGCTCTCTTTCTCTGGATTAATCGCTTCCGGACAGACAACTAAGGTTGTGCAAGCCACGGCGCTCATCCCCGCAAATGAAACCCTGGATTACAACAAATTGGTTATTGAGGGGAGGGGATTAGAGCCATCGGATACAGCAGCAGCCCTTATTGGTCGCAGCCTAGCTGATGAGCTTCAGTTGAAGCCCGGCAATGTCGTCACTATTACCCTCAATACAGTGAATGGCGCTTTCAATGCTGGCCCGCTGAAGGTGGCAGGAATCTACGCATTTGCCTCCGGACAGGTAGAGAGCCTGCAAATCTTCATTCCCCTCAATTATGGGCAGGCTCTCCTTAACACTAGAGGGGTAGATAGATTGGTTGTTATGTTGGACGATCTGAGCTCTACAAAGGTTGCTCGCCAAAGAATACAAGCCGAGCTAGATCAGGTGGTTCCTGGCTTAAAAGTTAGAACTTGGGATAAGCTTTCCCCTTTCTACGAGCAACTTGCAGGCTACTTCAATGCTTTGTTCGGTGTGGTATCACTAGCTATTTCGGTGTTGGTATTCTTCATTATTTTGCAGGTGCTTACTATGTCTTTTTTGGAAAGGACGCGTGAAATTGCGACGGTCCGTGCCCTTGGAACAAAGAGGCATCAGGTGTTTGTACTGTTCTTTACTGAGAGCCTGTGGCTGGCAGTTATAGGAAGTCTCTTTGGTGTAGTTGTAGGTATTGTTCTTGGGTACGTATTTAATGCTATAGGGATCGAGTGGCGACCTCCGGGTACGGTTGAGCCCATTGTTCTAGCGGTTCGTTTAACGTTGGGTACAGCGTGGCTTCCTTTTCTTATTGGCATCATGGCGACAATTCTCTCGTCGGTGTTTCCCTCAATTAGATCAGCGCGTCTACAAGTGGCAGACGCACTGCGTGCAAACTAGGAGCAGTAGATGGATCTAAAGATAGCGATACGCAACGTGTTTAGAAATGGCAGGCGCACTGCATTCAGCCTGACAGTGATCGTTATTGGCGTTGCGATTTTGCTTTTCATCCTCTTGTTCATAAATCAGGCGCTTGATTCCACAAAGAAATCATTAGCCTGCGAGTATGGCGCCGTACAGATAGCAAGTGCTGGTCTTTTCAATAATACCGGGTCTGGGGAGGAAATACTGATTGGCCCGGAGACCCGCGATTGGATATACAATACCATTAAGGATGAACCAGGAGTAACTGGGGTTACGTGGCAGCTGAATTTTGCTGGTCTTGTTGGGGACGAAAGAGGCAGCACTCTGCTTTTCGGTCGAGGATTTGTCCCGTGTAACTGTGTAAACGATTATAGCTGCCTTGTGATAGACGGTGAACCACTTGCCGAGGATGCATCCAGGCAGATCATCCTTGGTCGCGCATTGGCTCAAAAGCTCAATATCTCAACGGGAGATAGCGTAAATATAGCAACTGGTACCATATCTGGCAATTTCAATGCTGCTACTGTCGAAGTAGTGGGTTTGCTCAGCTACAGCTCGCAGTCTGTTGAAGAAAGGTTAGGGCTTGTGCCTCTGCCGTTTGTCCAGCGCTTGTTGGGTACAGATGGAGTAGAACGGATCCTTATAGGCCTTGATGATGTTGATCGATCCGTTGGTTTTGCCGCTTATTTGCAGCAGACACTTGATCAAGCAGGTATACCCTTGGAAGCGCGCCCATGGCAGGAGCTTAACTCCACCTATGAGTCTATAAGTACATTCTATAAGGCCTTCTCCGGCTTGGCGACGATAGCCGTGTTTGTGCTTGTGTTCTTCAGCGTGCTAGAAGTACTGACCATGTCTTTTCTTGAGCGAACCCGTGAGGTCGGTACGATTCGGGCCTTCGGTACACCAAGGGGAAAAGTGTTCAGCTACTTCCTTCTTGAGGGTGTCATATTGGGCGTGCTGGGTGGAATAGCTGGAATCGTTATAGGAACAGGGATAGCGTCTTTGTTTAATGCCTTTGGTATTACCTGGGCTCCTCCTGGCGCGGCCATACCTCAGCCACTGCGGCTGGGGATAACAGCTGATGCCTTACTGCTTCCTTTTGTGGCTGCAGTTGTCTCTACCTTTTTAAGTGCTTTGTACCCGGCTGCTAAGACAGCTAGACTACGCATAGTTGAAGCATTACATAGCATATAGCTATATAAAGGAGGAATGATGAGATATTTCAAAGTATGCTTTGTGTGGTCCCTGCTATTGATGGTATCTGTTGTTGTGATAGCGCAGACCGAACTATCGGATGTGGAGTTGCTGAAGACCTTTGATGATGCTCGCTTATCTGACGACAGTATAACTGGTATCACTGCTTCGATAGTCGCGAAGACCCCAGAGGAAACAAAGGAAGCTATTACCAAATTGCGCTTTAAGACAATCGATGGTGAGAACTACGCGCGCATTGAATTTATCTACCCGGAGGAATTGTTGGGCCAGGTTTATTTGTCTACCCCCGAAGCGACCTATTTTGTGGGACCTGATTTGGATTTTCCTATTAAAACCAGCGCCAATTCAAACCTGTTTGGCGATGCGGCAGTTGCTCAAACAAGTGGAATAGAATTTACCGGAAACTATGAGATATCCGAGCGACGCGAGGTGATTTTAGAAAACGGCGTGCAAGCGATAGAGGTTGACCTAGAAGCTGTTGATTTCTCAGTGGCATTTCAGGGGGTTACCGTAGTTGCCGATTTTGTTACTTTAGTGCCTATAAAGATGACTTTATATGCACTTAGTGGGCTCCCGTTCTATGATGTATTTTTCGAAGAATATGCGACAAATGGAGATGACCTTTACGTGAAGTTACAAAGGATAGAAAACCTGTTTCTAGAGGGGAATGTAACTACACTGGACATAACTGAGATCACATCCGAGGAATTTC
>CAZKFV010000075.1:0-6468 GCA_964552295.1 uncultured Thermotogae bacterium
GAGTATAAGAGAGTACAGAAGGTGTCCGTTTTCTCTCTACATGACAGATCGTATATCAGTGGACAGTGGCGCGATATTCTAGGATTCTGGCTTACGGCGGGGTGGTCTAAAGTGACCCCTCCATACCCGTTCTCAACGGTCCCACATACGTCCCTTGAGCCCCGCTTTGAGCCGCAATGGATTTGGGATTGTCCGGGTTGTGGGGATGATCCACCGGAGGAAGATCCAGAAACACCGGAGGAGCCTGGGCTTACGGCGAGCGACTGTTACTTGGAGATAACTGTTCGAGTGGTGGATAAGTGGGGTGGATATAATGGGAAGGCGTGGCGATATTTGATGAACACGTGTAATTGCGATACGTGTTCTAGTGCGTCTGAAGGGGGATACAATCTCCCTTGTCATTAACGGAGGAAATATGAAAAAGTTACTAGTTGCGGTAATGTTGATAGGGGCGCTGGCAATACCAGCGATGGCGTCAGTTGATCTACATGTTAAATGGTTTTCTCAGGGAATGGACACTGTTATCGGCCCTGGACTGGGCTGGTACTCAGTACAGACGGGCGGAGGGTTTGGATTCGACGTTGAATATACAATCGGAGGCTTGACGTACTCTACGACACCGGCGAATCCGTGTGAGGAGATCCCTCGATCATGGGAGTTGGTATCGTGCGGATTCTTAGAAGCGTTGCTGTTCTATGACATTCCCATTGGCGGATGCAGTCCTGGTCCGTGCGATGTGGATATGATCCGTATAGGCGCGGGTATAGGCTTGCCGCTTGCATTTCAGTATCAATCTAATGCTGGACTAGGCATTGGTAGCGCAGGCATAGGCGGAATCATATCCGCAAGCTACGTCTGGCCTTCGTGGTCAGTTAAGTGGGAGGCTTTCTACAACGGAGAAATGACATATATGTTATCTGCTCACTTCTGGATTCCGGTGATTGCTCAGAAGCCATAAATACTCGTCACCTAGGGACGAGCGGTTTACCTCCTTGGCGAGCTGCGCGGAGTTATGACCCGCGCGGTTCGTTTTTTCTTTGCCAAGCGCCCGATAAAACGAGTGACAAATGTCTCCTTGACTTAGATACTTATATAGCTATAATATAAGTGTAAGAAAAAAGAGAGGTATGATAATGAAGAAAATAGTGGTAGTGCCAAGATCAAAAGACAGTAGGAAAAAATCCTGGCGAAAGCTGCTAGAAAAAGTGGATGTCACAAAAGATAACGGCTATGCGTTTGTCGGAGAGTGGTTAAGAGTAGGGGAGAAAGCAGAGTTAGAACTTGGCGTGTTCGTTCTTTGCTACGACGAGGAGGGTTCGATGAAAAATTGGTATCCGTCCATCGAACTGTTAAAGGTCACGGAGGAGGGATTGAAACAGGTGTATGAATACATAGGTGCTACGAGGGAAAGATCCTGGGCTCTAGGGTGTAGGGATGAGATTCAGGATATAATTGCAGAAGATCAAGAATTGAATGAAGCGGTTAAGGGATTAAGCAATCCTTTAGCAGCCTTTAAGGACGAGGATATTTTAAAAGAAGCACAAAGGCGCGGACTGATCTAAAAGGAGGAAAGTGAGATGAAGGAACCAAAAGTAACGTTTGGCCCGTTTGACTTGGCTGCCGACAGCGTTACTGTCGCGATGTTTGAGACGTGGAAAGACGCGGGCGGCAGGTATATAGACTTGTTATGGAAGGCGCTGACACATTATGCGGCAACAGGGGAGTATCTTAGGGAACTGGCAAAGGTGGATGAGAAGGTGGCTAACGCATGGAGGGAAGATCATGAATAGATCGAAAAAATATCCTACACATTACCGTGTGGGAAAGTGGCGCAATGACGATGTGTACTGGTCTCCAGCGGAAGGCTATGCGGTGGACTTAGATCAAAAATGCCTGTGGGGGATGCACCCGGAGGCGGTAGAGGAAGCAGAGTTGTTTACCGATCCCGATGACTGCGAAAAGTTGCTTGACGCGGTTTATGAGAGCGATTGGCTTTTGGTGAACGCGATGAGCGGAAGAATGCTGTCGACTGTTAAGGCCTGGTTAAAAGAGAGTATAAAGGAGGCTTCAGAAGCCGAACGCGCAAAGAGGGAGGGGAGATATGGACAATAACGATGCCTGTATTCGACACTTGCTGTATGTGAGCTATAGATTTAACCGAAGGGAAAGTCCCCATATAACACCCAGGCAATGGGAGAAGGTATATGGCTTTACAAATAAGTTAGAAGAGCGTTACCAAAAGGAGGTAGGCCATGCAAGATAATATGCGTATTTGGAATCAGATAAAGCAGCCGCCAGCAGAGGCGCTTAAAGCTATCGAGGGTGGAAGGCTGAAAGGGATGACTGATATTAATCCGCAATGGCGATACCAGACACTAACAACGGCTTTTGGCCTGTTCGGATATGGGTGGAAGTATGAGATAAAAGAGTTATGGACAGAGACGGCAGTTGAAGATCGGGTATTTGCGTTTGCCCGGATTGACTTATACGTCAAAGATGGTGAAGAGTGGTCGGCTCCCATGCCTGGCGTTGGTGGATCAATGATGGTTACTAAGGACAAATGGGGGATGTACTACAATGATGAAGCGTACAAGATGGCGGTTACCGATGCTATAAGTGTAGCTGGGAAGCCTCTAGGGTTAGCAGCAGATATTCATCTAGGGCGGTGGAATGGATCTGAATATACGGAACCTGCTAATGATGAACAGAGGAATAAAGCTGCGGATTGGAGCGCCGATCTTGAAGCGACTGATGATCTTATGAATTGGTGGTTTACACACGGCAAACAAGTAAAAGCGGATTGTGGCACTAAGATTGCTGCTGATATATATGCGACGTGGCAAGCCAAGAAAAAGGCGGCGTCAAAATGAAAATTTTGCAATGCGAGCAAAGATCTCCTGAATGGTTTCAAGCTAAGCTTGCAGTTCCGTCAGCTTCACGTTTCAGCGAAATTGTGACGACAAAGGGTATCCCTTCTGAGCAACGAAAGGCGTATATGTATCAGCTTGCCTGTGAAGCGGTATCTGGTATTCGTGAAGATAGATACAAAAGCGCGGCTATGGAGATGGGCATTCTAAGAGAAAACGAGGCGCGAAAAATATACGCGATGGAGAGAGAGGTAGAGGTGGAACAAGTCGGTTTCTGTCTGGCTGACTCCGAGCATTATGGGTGTAGCCCTGATGCCCTTGTTGGGAGTGAGGGATCAATCGAAATAAAGTGTCCTACAGGCAAAACTGCGGTTGAATATCTAATGCAAAATAAACTTCCATCGGCTTATTTCCAGCAAGTACAGGGGCAGTTACTTGTTACTCGCCGTAGCTGGGATGACTTTGTCAGTTACTATCCAGGTCTGCCTCTTTTCATTATACGGGTAACTCCAGACCTAGATTTTCAGAAACGACTAGAGAAAGAGTTAGAGATATTTCACGAAGAGTTGGAAAGTACCATTAAATGGCTCATAAGCAAGGAGTGATAACATGAAGACCACTGACGCAGAACTAACAGAGAAAATCAAAAGTTTGCCCCCTGATTTTTCCTCGTGGATAGTCTCGTACAAAGGCGAAAACGCCCAGGTGCTATCTGGTAGCCAAGATACAATCCATACGGTGCATATACACCGTATAAGCGATACGGAATTAGACGTTTCTTGTAGTTGCCCGGCGGTAAAATTATGTAAGCATATAACAGCTTTCTATGCTCTCGTAAAAGGGCTTACACCAGATAATGCAGTAGATACCATAGAGGAGGCTGTCGAGGCGAAAGAAACGCTCCCTGAGCCGATGACAGGGCGGCAGATGATAGCCGAGGCTATAGAGATGTTAGTGGACGGCATTGCGTTAGTTATAAGAGAAAATAACAAGGAGGATAAATGATTTACGGAATGTTTTGGTTGATGTATTTTGCAGTGTGCTTAATTCTTGGGGTAATCGGTGCAGCAATGGCAGATACTAGAAAGCGGTCAACGTTTGGTGGATTTGTTCTAGGCTTTGGGCTAGGAATAATCGGGCTTGCCATAATTGCCCTTATGGGATCAAGGGAGGCATAGATGGCTATAACGTTTGATTGTATATCGTTACAGGGATTAAGGCTAGCCCATTTGAGGCAACTATATAATTATATTCATACGCGCGACGAGACGGGATGGTACTACGGCCCAAAAGACCAATTCGAGAAACGTCATGCCGAGTTAATAACTTGGATAGATTCCGCGTTAGCTTATGCAGAGTCGGAAGGGGTTAAAATGCCCAGACATTGAGCGGATGAAGAGTATCAAAAATTGCCAGAGATGTAAACAGGGAGGAACGATGAAGCTACTCACAAAAAAGATTGCTGAGACGATTCCAGCGCTGTATGCACAAGACGGTAAAAAGGACGAAGCGGTGGTTTATGCAAAATACTTCTCGCCTTATTCAGACTGGACATGGTATGTTTTAGAGGGCGGTAGCGTAGCTGAAGCTTTCAACGAAGGTGACAAAAATAGTTATGACTATGAGTTTTTTGGTATAGTTGTTGGTTTTGAGGTGGAGTATGGATATTTCACTTTATCTGAGCTAGAGGAGGCTAAAAGGGGAGATTTGCCTCTAGTCGAGCGTGATCTATATTTTAAGCCGACAAAACTCAAAGATATATCGGATGCTAGGTTGCAAGAGTTTCTCAAAAGAATGAGGAGGGAATGATGAATAGTAAGATAGTTGCACTTGACATTGAAAATGTTAAAAAGGTGTCTGCGGTTCACATAGAACCAGATGGATCTATGGTTATTATAGGTGGTCAAAACGGTGCAGGGAAAAGCAGTGTGTTAGATAGTATTGCTTACGCTCTTGGAGGGAAGACTCTTCTCCCGAAGCGCCCAATTAAAGATGGTACAGAGAAAGCTACGATTCGTGTAAACCTTGGCGAGTTGATTGTTGAGAGAACATTTACCCCTGTCGGTAGTTATCTAACAGTTAAGAACCAGGATGGTTTTACCACAAGTTCTCCACAAGCTATTCTTGACGCGCTTGTTGGAAAGTTGACGTTTGATCCACTGGCGTTTGCTACGCAACAACAAACAGAAAGGGCTGAGTTGCTGCGTTCGCTTGCAGGCTTAGATTTCTCAGACCTGGACGAAGAGCGAGAGGCGGTATTTTCTGGACGACGCGATCTTAACCGTGACGTAAAGGCACTCAAAGCAACCCTGGATAGTATGCCATTGGAGGAGGCCCCGGCGTCTCCGGTGTCTGTCTCTGCGCTGATGGAAGAGCTGAGGCGGAGGGAAGACATAAATGCTGCGAACGCCCGTGATAGAGAAGAGCTTGAGGAGCAACGGCGTCAGGTAACAGCACTCAAAAAAGACAGGGAAGAGGTAGTATCTCAGATTGAGAGATTGCAGAATGATCTTGCCGAGCTTGAAGAAGCCATCAAAGAGCAAATTGAGTCAGGCAAGACGAATGCAAAGAGGGTTGAAAAGCTCCAAGATCTTGACGTTGACGAGATTCGACAACAGATTTCCGATGCTGATGAGATCAATTCTAAAGTACGACATAACGAGAAGAGAGCGACAACTGAAGCGGCATATATTGAGGCAAAGGCCAAGGCTGACAAGATGACTGATCGGCTACAGGAGATCGACGAGCAGAAGGCGCAGACAATTTCTGCTGCGGAATTTCCGATTGATGGGCTTTCTATTACTGACAACGACGTATTATTCAAAGGGATTCCGTTTGATCAAATATCGCAGGCAGAGAAATTGCGTATATCGGTAGCGATAGGACTTCACATGAACCCAAAACTGCGCATTATGCTGGTTCGTGACGGTTCTTTGCTTGATGAAACCAATTTACAATTACTACAATCGCTGGCTGAGAAAAATGATGCACAGATTTGGGTTGAGCGTGTAGGCAACGGCCCAGAAATATCTGTTTTAATTGAAGACGGGACTATATCATCTGTCTCTACAAAAGAGGAGGAATGATGAGTGAGAATATACGAAAGATTATACTGGAATGCCTGGATTGGTACTTCAACGGTTATTACGACGGTGAACCAATTACAGGTTGGACGTGGGACATGATTGCAGCCGTAGCGAAGGCCGACGGCGTGACAAGTCCAGAGGACTTTGTGCCACACATTGAGGCGGTACTTCGAACAGGAGGCGTGCATAATGCCTAATGCGTTCTATATTTCTAAAGGGCAGTCTAGAGACGGAATAGACATCACTTGGACGCCCACCGCACAGCGGCTTGATATTAGTGGATGGTATGATGGTTTTGTGGGTATAGAGGGCGATTCTTTCAGCCTTCGGGAGTTTTTCGAGGCGTTAGGCATAACCGAGAAAGATTGCAAGAAAGCGTGGAAAAGGGAGGGATGATGGACGCCGAAGAAAAAGCACGCAGGTTTGATAAGATCCAATCATGGCTTTGGTTCTACATTAATGACCGTAGTAGTGTTAATATCTTTCGATCCGCGCTGGCAGAAGAGATGGTTCGT
>CAZKFV010000076.1:0-11642 GCA_964552295.1 uncultured Thermotogae bacterium
TCCTATCAATGGGAATGAGCAATACTTACAAGATAGCCATTGATGAAGGAGCAACCATGGTGCGTATAGGAACCAAGATATTCGGTGAAAGGGATTACAATAACTAATCGGATAGAAGTAAGAGGGGTCAGACCTTTATTCTTAGCATAGTTAACAAACTGGTATTCAGTTCTAACCATTGATCTAACCGCAGAGGAAGAAATCCTAAAAATGAAGGTCTGACCCCATAGAAAGGAGGAATGATGGGAATTGTATATGGCCCGGTTCCGTCACGACGATTGGGTATGTCACTTGGCATAGATCCTATTCCAAGGCTTGTTTGCACTTTCGACTGCGTATACTGCCAATTGGGCAGGAAACGTCTTAAGGTGCGCGGCCCCGAAGAGGTGCAGGAGCCATTCCCGTCTCCAAGTGAGATCGCAGATGAGGTGAAAGCAGCGCTAGAGAAATATGAACACATCGATTACATAACGTTCTCCGGCTCAGGGGAACCTACACTGAATCCAGACCTGGAAGAGACAATAGCAATAATCCATGAGTTTACTAATGTTCCTGTAGCCCTTATCACAAATTCCTCACTGCTAACCCGAAGGGATGTATTTGAGGCGGCTGCAAGCTGCGATCTTGTATTACCCACCCTGGATGCGGGCGATCAGAACACATTTGTGCGCATTAATCGCCCAGCTCCAGGCTTTAAGATCGATGAAATAGCTGACTCTATTGGAAGGCTGGCCCAGGTTGTGCCAATTTGGCTTGAGGTTATGCTTCTTGAGTCAGAGAAATATGGGTCAAACGTCACACAAAAGGCAATAGCTGGAATAATAGAGAAGGTCAGCATGATCCGCCCCCACGAGGTAAATCTGAACACCTGCGTGCGCCCACCAGAGGAACCAGTTGATCCAATCTCGGAAGAGAGACTAGGGCAGATTCGTGCTCGCATGGAGACCGCGCTTCCGGGTATCCCAGTCGTTGTGGTGCCAAAGAAAACCAAATCCCAGTCTAAGCTCCTTAGGGAAGAAGAGATTTCAGCAGAAATACTGCGCATCCTAACGGTACGGCCTTGTACCACAAACGACCTTACCGATTCCTTGGGAATAAACCCGGCGGAAGTCGGGAAGTATCTAGCTCGCCTTGCCGAAGCGAACAAGATTAAGCGCACCGTGCATAAGGAAAAACTATACTACGCTGTAAAGGAAAATTAGATCCGAGACAAGCTAATGGCTGAGAATATTTATCTGTACAAGCAAACTCGTTGACGGATCCTTGGTATCAGATGTAAGCTAGATAGGGTGATTCATAGATGCGAAAGCCAACAAAGGGGCAAGTGGACCGTTTTACGTGGGCTGTATTGCTTTTTCTATTGGGAATATTCCTCTTGATAAGCCGTGAGGAGATTGGTTGGGTCGGTTTCTTGATCGCTGCTGGGTTTCTTATTGCCGCATCGATTTACAAGCAATCACGCGGATGGGGAACAGATGTCCTCGGGTTGATCTTTGGAATTGTTTTGGCTGCGCTAGGCTTAGGAAAGCATTACACAGTAGACATACCATGGATCGCCATTGGAGCAATAGCTGTGTCGGTTATGCTCTTTTTTGACGTTTTCAAAAGAGAGAAGCCTCAGGAATCCACAAACTCAAAGACAAAAACGCCCAACAAAGAAAAAGAAGACTGATCCTGAAGGCGGTTGGTTTTCCTTTGGGCATATACGCTTACTTTTAAGAAAGTATCTGACAATAGGTAGCGCGATCTGGCAATCAAACCAGGGCAAGATACTGGCGCTATGAAGATGTACAATATAGCTAAAGGCTCTTGTGCGTGATCACGGCATGCGCCTTGTGTGAAACCACACAAGAGGGGTTAGAGGGTAATTATGTGAACAAAGCCACTCAACGGATACCAAAAGTGGCACAAGGATAGCACAAGCTACTACTAAGAAGGAGTAATAAAATGAACGATAACCAGCAGCAACCACCAACCGCACAAGTACAGAAGCGGGATGAAGGAATCGAAAGAGCTATCAAGAGGATTAAGCATCGCATCGTTGTTTTCAGCGGTAAGGGCGGAGTTGGAAAGACTACAGTGGCGGTCAATTTGGCATATGCGCTGTCTGGGTCAGGATTGAAAGTGGGTCTTTTGGACGCGGACATCACTGGACCGAACGTTCCCCATATGACAGGGCTCGTGGAGGGATTATCAGCAAAAGAAGGAATGATCGTCCCCAGCGAAATGAATGGCATAAAGATCATTTCTATAGCCTCGATGGTCGAGGGGGGCACGCCGATAATCTGGCGCGGGCCGCTGCGTTCAAAGGTGATCGACCAGTTCATTGGAGAAACACAGTGGGGAGACCTCGATGTTATGATAGCTGATCTTCCTCCTGGTACAGGTGACGAGGTACTGACTATCGCTCAACATACATCGCCGGATATGGCGATTATAGTTACAACGCCACAAGAAGTTGCTCTAATAGACGCCAGGCGGGCAGCAAATATGGCCAAAAAACTAGAAATCAAGAACATTGGTATTTTGGAGAACATGTCTAGTTTGATCTGTCCCCATTGCGGTAGACCGATTGACTTGTTTGGCTCAGGCGGTGGCGAATTGGAAGCACAGAAGCTTGGCCTGTTATTCTTTGGAAAAGTGCCGATTGATCCCCAAACCCGTGCCCAAGCAGACAACGGCCACCCCATAGTGCTAGAAGCACCGGAATCTGCCATCTCGAAGGCATTTTTTGCTGCAGCTAAGACTGTCTGGCAATCATTGGAATGAAGATAGGAATAATATCGGATACACACGATAACATGCCCAAGATCGCTAGTGCGGTAAGACTATGCAATGGTGAAGCAGTCGATCTTGTTTTGCACGCCGGCGATTTCATATCGCCAATCACCGCTGATGAATTCAAATCGCTCGAAGCGCCCTTGATAGGTGTATTTGGAAACAATGATGGTGATAGGCTCTATCTTACCACCCGCTTTTCCAAAATCGGAAAGATCTATCCCGACTACCACGAGTTTGAGTTTGAAGGCAAGCGCGGAGTGATTATGCATGAGCCAAAATTCATCGATGCCCTTGTTAAAAGCACATCTTACGATCTGGTAATCTATGGACACACCCATGAGATCGACATCAGAGAAGGCAGAACCTTAGTCGTTAATCCAGGCGAAGCATGTGGATGGATTAGCGGAAAATCAACCATGGTTATACTCGAAACCAATACAATGCACGCTCAGGTAATCGATATCTAGGCATACTGCTCAAAAGGGGAAGAAAAGAATGGCCGAAAACAAGATAACAATTATCTATGACAACCGAGCTTTGAAGGAAGGCGTGAGGCCCGGCTGGGGTTTCTCGGCGTTTATAGAATATAATGGAATACATCTGCTGTTTGACACAGGCGCAGACAAAATCGTCCTCGAGTCAAACGCGGCGGCGCTGGGGGTTGATCTTCAATCAGCTGATTACCTGTTCTTTTCACACGAACACTGCGATCATGTTGGAGCAGCCTCCTCGGCTCTCCGTCAGGAATTGAAGGTGGTTTACCCTATTTCGTTTCCCCAGTGGTTAAAGGACAAGATCAGTGCAGCCAAAGCTAAATCAATTGAGGTGTCAGGTCCAGTAGAGTTTTCACCAGGCCTTCTTTCCACAGGCGAACTAGGAACATCAATGAAGGAGCAATCCCTCATCATCAAGACAAACAGAGGCCCTGTGCTGATTACGGGATGTGCTCATCCTGGGATCGTGAACATTGCTCAGGTGGCTACTGATATTGCAAAAGAACCCTTGCAGTTAGTGCTGGGCGGCTTTCACCTTGGAGCTAAAAGCTCTGAAGAAGTCCACAAGATAACGGCGCAGTTGCACGATTTGAAGGTAAAACAGGTTGGCCCGTGCCACTGCACCGGAGATTCAGCAATCGATATACTGCAGGAAGCCTTTGGCGAGCGTGGCTTGGAGGTAATAGCAGGATCAGAGATAAACCTATAAGAGCAGCGCGCCCATACCTTTAAGAGGAACTTCTTGATATGGTGTCCCGACAAGCGCTTGTTAGGATGGGTTCTTTCATCTTAACTATCCTTACTGTGATGCAGCCTGCGCATGACCTTCTGTCAGCTTTGGCTGTTCGCTTTCGGGCTTTTGCTCTGTCGCGCGTTTTGGTATTCTTAGGCTCCATACTATTGCCATAGCTGCCCCTGCAAGGACCGCTGACATTGTAGTCGTCGCGGCATACCCTAAGTGTTGAGCCATCGAGCCGCTGCTTACACCGGCAATAATGGTCCCCACACCAGCAACAGCATTGTACAATCCGATAGCCTGGCCTCGGTATTCTGATTTAGCTAAACGGGATATCATCACAACGCTTGATAGCTGGAAGAACGACCAGCTTAGACCCATTACAAAGAAGAACAAAGCCATAATAACTTGAGATGGCATGGCAACCGTTACAAAAAGGAAGGATGCGCCCAGCGCGAACAGCAGGACGCGGGTAATAAGGGAGCTTGTTAAAACAGACTTGTTTCCCAAGCGCCTTATGCGCCTTGCCGCCAGTGGATAGGCAATCACTATCGCGCCGTTTAGCACTACGTAATAGAAAAATACGCTTGAAGAAGCAATACCGAAAACGTCAGCAAGAAGGATCGGAAGTGGAACAAAAAAGAATCCAAATGCTGTAAAGGCAAGAAGCATGGCTGCAAGAAACAGTTTGGTCTCATGGCGCAACCCGCCTTCTCCCCATAGAAGAGCTGGCAATTTACGAGGATTAAAGCGGTGATATATGTGAAAAGGGGCATAACGCGCCCTCTCCACAAGCAGGTTACCCGAAGCAAGTAGAGAGCCCCGAAAGCTCCTACGGGTGAACCTAGCTGTTGTCGTAGGGATCATACGGGTAGCTAAAAACGCGGATAGAACACCGCCAAATGAAAGTACGCCAAATACCAAGCGAATGGCCGTTGCTTCGCCTATGCTTGGAGATGCTATGGCAAGAGCCATGCTTCCAAAGGCAAGCCCAGACACCCAGCCAATGGTCCCAATCTGGTTAAGATGGCTGATTCTTCCTTCCCACAACGACTCTTCCCGATTCTCGATCACAAGAAGAACAGTTACAGAGGCATTCGCGACCCAGAACAAGTTTAGAATCATGTTGATAACCACAAGCCAGGTAAGCGAGTTAGCAAAAGCAATTGCAGCAAAGGTGACCGAAATCATGACGTAACTCATAATCACAAAGGGCTTGCGCCGGTGAGCTGCATCAGAAAGCCTTCCCCAAATCAGGCTCCCAATCACCCCCATAAGGCTTGCCAAGCTTGATATGAGCCCAACATTTTCTACCGTGCCATTAAGCACTTGCGCAACCATAAGGGGTACAAGAACCGATGATGTGCCCACAACTAGGTTAGCAAGCCCAATCGCGCTATACCACGGCTCAGCTTCCCTCAACCATTTGTTCACTAACCCACCCATTTGAATGTCCTCCGCTTTAGGGCCACATAACCAATAATTCCCGGTAGTCTACAACTAAGAAGCTTCCTGTCAAGGAATCCCAGGGCGCAAAAAGCAATCACTGGCTGGTGGAGTAACCGCTCTTCTTACCAGTTACGGATTTGATATCTACTCTAACGACAGCCACCTTGTCAAGGTCGGCATCAGTGTACGAAGCTTCTCTGTGGGTATAATGGCTGACAATGCAATCAAGTGCCTTCCGCTTCTGCATAGGATCTTGAATGAAAACTGCTAACCCAAACCCGACCACACTTCGATAATTGCATGAACACTCACATAAGTCTTCTTCCATCACCAAAGCCTGATCGATATCAACCTCAAAAGCCACTTTGGGATTGTGCCTTAGTATATCAAGCTTCTTACCTTCAAGTGCGCTGTGTATGTACAAGCAGTTATCGCTGTAGCCAAAGTTGACCGGTACCACGTACGGATTGCCTCCTTCGCACATAGCAACACGACATACTATTGCCCGGTCCATAATCTGATCAATCTCCGATCGATCAGCGATCTCCTTATCTCTTCTTCGCATCTATTAAGCCTCTTCTTCTATCCTCTATGTCTTGCTTTCATGTAATTTTTACTAATAGAAGTCACGTTTCAATCGATTGATCAATTAGTCCTAATGCTCGCAGGTATTCTATGTCACTGTAAGGAACAAATTCATGTCCTATCACCTGATAAGCCTCATGCCCTTTGCCGGCTATGAGTATACCATCACGCTGGCCAGCTAGCTTGAGCGCCTTTCTTATTGCTTGCTTTCGATCAACAATCACCTCATATCCTCTATCCGTGTGCATGCCTGCCACAATTTGGGCAATAATGTCCTGGGGATCTTCATTCTTGGGATTATCGGTAGTTAAGATGGTGATATCTGCTAGCTCTGCGCTGATCCTTCCCATCATAGGCCGCTTTCCTGTATCACTTTCTCCCGCGCAACCAAATACACAGATCACTCTATCGCAGTACGGTCGAAGAGAGACAAGCATATTTTCCAGGGAGTCTGGGCTGTGGGCAAAGTCAACCACAACCGTTGCCCCGTTTGTTGCCTTGAAAAACTGATACCGCCCCCTAACGCTCTTTGCAGAAGCTAAAGTTGTGCTTATCTGCCTCAAACTCATGCCACCTTCGGAAGCTACGGCAATTGCTGCAAGGGCGTTGTATACATTGTGCCGCGCAGGCAAATTGATTCTCACCTCAACCTTCTTGTTACCGTGAATCACAACAAACTGCGTTGATTGTAGAGACAGCTTGATCTGTGTTGCACTATAAGATGCCTCACATGAAGTACCGTATGTGACGACTTTGCCCCTTGCAGCAGCTATGAAACGTGCAGCGACTGGATCATCACCGTTCACGACAACGATTGCTTTCTTCTTCAAATTTTCAAACAAGATGAGTTTTGCTTTCAGGTAGCTTTCTTGATCAGAATGTAGATCGTAGTGGTCGCGCGTAAGGTTAGTGAACACTGCCACGTCGAAATCTACATTATCCAAACGATGTAATGCTAGCCCAGCGGATGAAGCCTCTACTATCAGGTTCTTTTTTCCAGCAAGCTTTGCCTCCATAGCAACACGCTGCAAGATAGGGCTTTCGGGAGTAGTAATCCCCTGTAGGTCTCTTCCTTGATTCTTCACTGTGCTTACTATTTTGGTTTTCTCTTCGCCCAGTAGATGTCCCAGTAAATGGCAGACGGTTGTCTTTCCATTAGTCCCGGTGACACCAACAGTAAATAGATCTCTTGTGGGGTTTCCAAGAAATGTTGAGGATAGAACCGCAAGCGCGCGCCTGGAATCAGAGACCAGAATAGTTGGCACCGAACATAAAACATCCTGCTGCGCAACTACAGCGCATGCCCCACGGGCGATAGCATCCCTGATAAATCGATGTCCATCGGTGACAAAACCCCGTATGGCCACAAACACGTATCCTGGCTTTACCGCGCGTGAATCCTGAGTTATTCCAGAAATAGCTACTTTGTCCCAGTTGCAACCAGCAGATACTCCTACGGCACTAGCAAGAGATGCAAGAGATCGACTCACTGAAAGATCAGCCCCATCTACGCCGGTGGAGCTTTCCGGCAATTCACTACGTTCCATTTGATGAATTCGCGCACCTCATGATCGCCATATTTTTGTTTATTCGGTACAGAAAGATGGGATTGCCCGTGCTGCCTGCATCAACCTTCTCTGGCCTCCAACCTTGCATAGGATGATAGTAGGAGACAATACGCGCCCCTCGGTGAAGGTGTGCCACTAGTTTAGTCTGCAACTTGCAGTTTGCCTCAGAAGAAAGGAATAAGAATACAACATCGGCATCACTCAGATCGGCCTTGTACATATCCTGTAGCAATATTTGAACGTTCTTGCGTTCACCTAAAAGAAATGCAGCCACACGAGCCCATAATACGCGCGCTGGGTCAATCTCGATTCCAATTCCTCTAGCCCCAAACAAACGTGCCGCCGCAATTACGATGCGCCCATCCCCACACCCCAGATCAACAACAGTTTCACCTGGCTGTAGCTTAGCAAGAAAAAGCATTCGGCGTACAGTACGTCGATCTGTCGGCTGCCAAAGCGCATCAAGTGTAAGGTTCCACAGCACCCACACAACAGTAAGTACACCCAAACAGATCGCAATAGCGGTAACCATCTAGAACGAGAAGCTTACACCGCCTTCGTAGACTGGTCCGTAGGTGATTGCAAAGCTGGAAAACCGAACGACGTAATGCAGATCAAAGAATACGCTTACCGGCGGGGCAATAACAATGTGCGTTCCGGCAAGTGCATCTATTGTCCATCCGTTGAAGCCGTCCGGCGTGAGGGCAATTCCTCCTCCTAGCCCGATGAATGGCATGAAAGGAAACATGGGATAGTAGCCACACGCAGTCGCATTCATGGTCATCAAGCCATTGATTCCAGCATTTACAGCGATCCCAACCTGCGCACGCAAGCCAAGGTAGTCCATAAGCAACGTCTCGGTTGTCGTTCCAACCATGATTATTCCCGTTGGGTCGATGCCCGCGCCGATGCCAATCGAAGTGGCGCTCGCCCATACTGGAACGAGCATTAAAGCAATGATTGCAACAACGATTTGCTTGTTCATCTTCACTCCTTTTCTTTACTCTACTCCTGCCGCCGCCAAAAACAGCGCCACAGGTCCAAAGGAAAAGGGTCAGATGTCAAGGCTTGTTATCTTGTCACTGTTCTCCCAGATGAAATCACGCCTCAGATTGACGTCACTTCCCATCAGGGTTGAAAATACTTCGTCAGCCTCTAGGGCATCTCTAATTTCTACCTTCTTCAGGATACGTTGCTCTGGGCTCATAGTGGTGGTCCAGAGCTCCTTCGGATTCATCTCTCCTAATCCCTTGAAGCGTTTCAAAGTAAAGTGAGAGTTATGATTGACGCGGAACTTCTCCAGCTCCTCATCTGAGTAAAGGTACACCGTATTTTTGCCTTCTACAATTTGATAAAGTGGTGGCTTGGCAATGTACAGGTGGCCATGCTCAATAAGGGCGCGCAAGTATCGGAAGAAGAACGTCATTATCAGAGTACGAATATGAGCGCCGTCAATATCTGCATCAGCCATAATGATTAGCTTGTGATATCGCAACTTCTGTAGGTCGAACTCGTCGCGGATACCGGTTCCAACAGCAGTAATCATCGCCTTTATCTCCGCATTGTCCAAAAGCTTCGCTAAACCCGCTTTCTCTACATTCAATACCTTACCACGCAAGGGAAGAATTGCCTGGAAGGTTCTATCCCGACCCTGCTTAGCGCTCCCTCCAGCCGAATCTCCCTCAACAATGTATAGCTCGCTCTTTGCAGGGTTAGTGCTAGAGCAATCAGCAAGTTTCCCTGGAAGCGCTGTAGACAAGAGTGCCCCTTTGCGACGAACCATCTTGCGCGCTTTGGCTGCCGCCATTCGGGCTTTCCCTGCATTGATCGATTTCTCGATGATTGCCCGAGCGATCTTTGGTTTCTTCTGGAAGAATAGGCCAAGCTGCTCTTGTACAATTCCAGAAACTAGGCTAGCTACCTCGGGATTGCCGAGCTTGGTCTTAGTTTGGCCCTCAAACTCCGGATTAGGGATCTTCACACTAATAATCGCCACAAGTCCCTCACGTATGTCGTCACCCCTTAGATTGGGGTCATCCTTACGCACTATTTTCTTCTCGCGCCCGTAATCATTTAGGAATTTGGTCAACGATGATTTGAAGCCAACCAGATGTGTCCCGCCGTCAACAGTGTTGATGTTATTAGCAAAAGCAAAGACTGACTCATCGTAGCTTTGCGTAAACTGCATGGCGATCTCCACCGCGATCCCTGACTCCTCACCACTTATATAGATTGGCTTAGCGTGGAGGGAGTCCTTACCCGAAGCCAATTCCCCCACAAAAGAAACTATTCCTCCCTTTGCCTTGTAGCGCCGTGTTACTCCCGCCTCTTCGTTATGCAGGGTGATGAGTAACCCCCCATTGAGGTAAGACAGCTCCTTAAGGCGGTGGGATAGCTTAGAAAAATTATATCTTATCTCGGGAAAGATTTGCTTGTCAGGCAAGAAGGTAATGGTTGTGCCTGTCTCTTCTGTTTCACCTATAACCTCAAGCTCAGAGGTTTTTTCCCCGCGAGAGAAATCTTGAAAATAGATTTTCCCGTTTCTGCGCACCTCAACGCTCATATGCTCCGCAAGAGCGTTTACAACAGAGATGCCAACTCCGTGTAGACCCCCGCTTACATGATAGCTCTTGTTGTCAAATTTTCCTCCCGCGTGAAGCGTGGTCATCACCAATTCAACAACATTTACTCCCGAATCCTTGTGAATACCGACCGGCATCCCTCTTCCGTTATCCCAGACGCTCACCCGGTTATCAGCATGTACAGTGACGCCAATCTCACTGCAATAACCCCCAAGAGCCTCATCAATCGAGTTATCAACAATCTCTTCGATAAGATGCATTAATCCAGACTGACCGGTGCTCCCAATGTACATGCCGGGCCGCAGACGTACCGCTTCTAGATCCTCTAATACCTTGATTTGATCGGCTTCGTAGACCATACCACCACCCGGAAATATTATACTCAAACCCCCTTATAATAGCAATAAGCGCTGTTTATCTCCTTCATTCAATATATAAAGCTGTATGGTATATTAGCTGAGTGATAGATAAGAAAATTACATATGTTCAAGATATACTCAATGGAGGTCAAGTTGCTTCATATCATACTGAATTATTGTTACTTTTTGGGTCGATTCTTGAAGAGATGATTTGTTAGCTACAGGAACAAAGCAAAGCGAGGGGCGTTTAGGCTACCGTCCGCCCCCCGCAAGACAATCTATTGGTAAGGCTTCACGATCTCAAGAACGTCTGGGAAATCCATCCCCAGTCGCTTTAGCGTCTCTATGGTCGGCACCCCATCACTTGTCCAGCCTCGGCGCTGATATGCCGCGTCACAGAGCTTCTCATACTGCTCTTCACGATACTTCCGCATAGCTTTGACCTTTTCCGAGGTGGACATGGAATCAGGGTCAATTCCAACTTTCTCTCTTAGTTGCTTGTCGTAACGATCAGCGCGAGACTCGTACTCTTCATCGGTCACCGGACCAGCTGACCGATAAGGTATGCGATCGTGTTCACGACGGCCATAGCCCAAGCGTAGGTTAAATACACGCTGGAAATTATACACACGCTCTGACTGCACAATCAGATCATCAGGGGTAACCTTAACACCAGTCACTCCTTCGAAAAGATCGCAGTAATTCTGGACATGCTCAGGAACCTTGGCGCTTTCTATCCCGCTGTAACGGGTAGCGTTGTCCGCTGGCTCGATATCGTTCCACGGAAGCTTACATAGCCCGTTTAGACCAAACCAGGTGCGCCACATGGGGAAATAGTGCAATGCCTCAGCTTTGTCCTCAAATGTGGGAATCTGGTTATTGACCATATCCATAAAGATCAGCCATGCTTCATCGTGCTGAGGACCCTTAAGCGCTAATCCATATCCGCCCTGCATGGCTAGAGATTCCTTGGTCACATACTCAGAGTACTCCATACCCTTACATTCCATGCCGATATCGTTTAGGAAATCAAGGTTAGCACCGTATTCTTTGACAAAATGCTCTTTCATACGCCTGATCCCCTGGCC
>CAZKFV010000077.1:0-11131 GCA_964552295.1 uncultured Thermotogae bacterium
GACTAGGAGAAGATCTGGGGGTTATTGTAAGCAATCTATCTAAGATTGTGCCAAATCTTCAGAGCCGCCCAAGCAAATGTACGTTCACTAGATCAAACCGTACAGCAAGAACCAAAAAGCATCACTACCTTCTTACCGCTTTGTGCTTGTAGTAATACACCTCCTTGTGCCTCATAGGCGCGTCTCGTGCAGGTGAGCCTTCAAAACCAGGCTCACCTGCTTCTTTCTGGTCTAGTTTCCTTCAAATAAAACCTGGCAATAATGTAGCTATCGGTTAATCTACAGGGAAGACTTTTTTATGATTTCACCTTACCTAACATCCAACTAGTCCTTGGCTGTAGCCTTTATCAGTGTGTTTGTTGCATGGAACATCCCCTTATTGTACGATCACGCGCACATGCACAATCTTGAAGCTTGGCCACTGGCAACATCGATACTAATATTTGCCCTGACTTACGTGGGGATCTTGTCGAACAAGATTCACCGCACCATAGTAGCCCTGGCGGGCGCCACATTGATGATCTCTGTTGGAACCTGGTTTTCGTTCTACGAAATACATCAAGCAGTAGAGACAATTGATTTTAGCACCATCATGCTTCTGTTTGGAATGATGGTCGTTGTCGGGTTGTTCAAGGAAACAGGATTCTTCGAGTATATGGCAATACGAGCAGCTAAGATTGCCAAAGGCAAGTTATGGCTAATATTGCTCTACCTGGGTCTTGTTACCAGTCTGGTTTCCATGGTTTTGGATAACGTCACCACAATCATAATCATGATACCGGTAACCCTCTCAATGGCAGATATCCTTGGCGTAAGCGCTGTTCCGTTCTTGGTTAGCGAAGTCCTTCTGTCAAATATCGGAGGCGTGGCAACATTAATCGGAGATCCACCCAATATCCTCATCGGATCAGCTGCTGGCTTCAGTTTCACCGATTTCTTGACTCATCTAGCACCCATCGTTGTTTTAGTTTGGTTAGTTGCCCTTTTGATTCTCCTTTTCCTTTTCAGGTCATCCCTCACCAGTAAGCCAAAGAACGTGGAGCGTCTTATGGCAATGAACGAGCGGCGAGCTATTATGGATCCGGTTACTACTAGTCGGATGCTGAAGGTTCTAGCCATAACCATCGTTCTTTACTTGATCCATGATCGAATCGGCCTACAACCTGGGCTAGTTGCACTGATCGGAGCCTGTTTCGGGCTTCTCTGGGTAAGGCCAAAAATGGAAGAGATCCTAAACCATATCCATTGGGATGTTTTGCTATTTTTCATGTCTTTATTTGTTATTGTAGGAGGATTAGAGGCCGGGGGAATTCTCAGCTTAGCGGGTAAAGGAATAGGGTTACTGCTAGGTCACGGAGTACTCCTGGCCGCGCTTGTGATTTTATGGATGAGCGCTCTGGGCTCGGGCATACTCAGCAACGTTCCCTTTACCATTGCCATGCTGCCGATATTTAAGGGACTAGCTGGCCAGGGTTTCCCTGTCGATGTATTGTGGTGGGCTCTTGCGCTAGGCGTAGGTTTTGGAGGTAACTTGACGTCCGTTGCAGCAGCAGCAAACGTGTTCTTTGTCTCAATGTCTGAGACCATGGATCAACCGTTCACGTTCAAGAGATGGCTCAAGACGGGCTCCGTTGTAAGTGTAACTAGCTGTCTCGTGGGAAGTCTTGCTCTCATCCTAGCACTTAAGCTTGGCCTCCTGTAAAATCCCAATCAGGTGATGGCCTTGCTTAACCCGAAACTAATCGATACTCATCAGTTCAATAGGATGCGTGCCGGGGCGGCGTACTATGTTCATGGCAGAGTTCACACGCTTATTGATACGGGCACTTCGCTATCGGCCCCTTACATCGAGCGTGAATTGCCTGATGACATTGATCTTGATTACATCTTCGTAACACATGTGCACCTCGACCATGCCGGCGGCGCGGGGCAACTTGCACGCAGATATCAGAAGGCCCCAGTTGTAGTCCATCCACGCGGCGCAAGACATCTAATCGACCCAAGCCGACTGGTAGAGAGTGTGAGAAATGCAACGGGCGATATGTTTTCCTTCTACGGTGAAGCAATCCCGATCGAAGCAGACCGAGTGTACGAAGCAGAAGATGGAGAGCGCTTCGAACTTGGAGACGGAAGGATAATTGAGGCCATCTATTCTCCTGGCCATGCCCCACATCATCTTTGTTTCTTCGAACTCAAGGAACTTATTCTATTTTCGGGTGACGCCGCTGGTGCACTACACGACGGAAATCTCTACTCCACAACAACTCCACCAAGCTTCGACTTGGAAGTAAGCCTGCAAACCATAGATAGACTCCGAGCTCTTCATCCAAAGAAAATCTTCTACACCCACTTCGGCCCAGGAAAAAACCCAGACCATCTACTCAAAAGCTATGCGGATCTGCTGAAGAGATGGACAGAAAGCATAGATAAACGACGCCGCGTAATGGATATCCCTGATCTGATTAATGACGTGCTTGCCGATCCAGATCTTTTTCCATCAAGCTATGATGAACAACTTAGACCAGAGCTTGCAATGTCGGTACGTGGAATGCTTACCTATTTGGAGCATGTTGCCCCGTGATCGCCCGTGTTCTTCTTCCGCTTCCAGTAGACCA
The DNA here is from genome assembly GCA_964552295.1 of uncultured Thermotogae bacterium. Taxonomy (GTDB): domain Bacteria; phylum Bipolaricaulota; class Bipolaricaulia; order UBA7950; family UBA9294; genus M55B144. The sequence continues at coordinate 2,616 of CAZKFV010000077.1, forward strand.
CCCCTTCGATTTCACAGTAACTACTAGTCTCGAGGAAGATATCTCCATTGGCAAGAGAGTCGTTGTTCGCTTTCGCGGTAGAGAGCAAACTGGAATTGTGCAATCACTGGAAGAAAAAAGCCTACACCCTGGCCCTTTGGAACCCGTTCTACACATCAAAACAGGGCCATCGTACGATCCAGCCACCCTCAAGTTCTGCTTAGACACTGCAGCATACTATCTCTCGCCGTCCGGCCCATTTGTGAATCGACTTCTTCCTCGCACCGCAACCACACGTAGAGATACGCACCTTCAAGTAATAGGGGCTCTCAGTGACATCACATCCAAGATTCAGTCGTTATCCAAGCGTGCTCCCCGCCAAGCAGAAGTACTCAGATACCTTTTAACAACAGACAAGGGAGCTTCAGAAGCCCTACTACGAAAAAAACTACAAACCACCGCAAGTGTCATAAACCGGCTGATCGAGCTTGGCCTAATTGAACGGACACAAGATAAGTCTACCCCACATAAAGGCATGATTTTACATGATTGCCCATCACTCCAAGAAGCCCATAAAGTTCATAAACATACTTTACTCATGTCGCATAACCGCATCAGCAACTACGTTAAGGCAATAAAGCCGGTTCTTGCTACTAGCCAATCAGTTCTAGTTCTAGCTCCGGAGATACTGCTAGCAAGAAGCATATCGGCTGATTTAGCCAAATACCTGAATGCAGAAATCATGCTCTATCACAGCGGTGTTCCAGAAGGAGAGAGAGGACGAATCTGGCAGCACGTAAGCAAGCGCTCTTGTGTAGTAGTCGGAACTCGTTCTGCTCTATTTCTGCCGTTTAGTAACCTCGCTCTTGTAATAATAGATGAGGAACAAGACCGCTCGTACAAGCAGGACGAGATGATGCCTTACTTCAATGCCCGCGATGCAGCACTTCGAACAAGGGCCCCAAACACGATCTTAGCATCGATTGCTCCTTCAGTGGAAACTTTTTACCATGTGGAGAAAGGATTGTTCAGGCTAGATCACCAGCCAGCTGCATCGCCCAAGGTAACCCTGATAGACATGCGCAAGGAAAGAGGTCCACTGAGCAATGCACTCATCGAGGCCGTAGCTGAGACCTTAGCTTGCGGCAAACGCGCTTTGATAGGGGTGAACGCGCGTGGACACTTCCAAGCCGTGCTCTGCAAGCAATGCGGCAGACCACTCGTCTGTCCCAGCTGTGGAGCAAATCTGACTTATGACGTGCAAGCAGCGCAGCTTGTCTGTCGTGTATGCGGAATCGCTCAGACACGAATGGCCTGTGCAAATTGCGGGTCCCGAAGCCTGCGCTTCGTGGGAATTGGCAGCGAGCGCCTTCAGGAAGAAATAGGCATACGCTTTCCTGATGCAAAAGTAGCGCGCATTGATCGGACATCCCTTGCCAGCGTAAAGTCGCTAACACAAGCTGAGAAGTGCATTGAGAAAGAAGCGCAGATAATTGTTGGTACTGCACTTGCTACCAAGGGTCCGATAATACCTAACCTCGGCTTAGTAGCGGCGGTGGGGATCGATAGCATTCTTGCCCGCCCGGACTTTCGGGCTGCGGAGCGTGCCTATCAGTACCTTGTGGGTCTCTTCGCGCGGCTGGATAAAGCAGGAACAGCGATTGTCCAAACGAGCTATCCGGAGCACTACGCGATAGTCGCTGCCGTGACCTCAGACAGCGATTTGTTTTACCATCGAGAGATTGCGGAACGTGAAGCTATGTTCTATCCACCATTCTCACACCTTGCACGCCTAATCATCCCGCATGATATAGACTCCGGTAAGTTGATGGAAATCCTGAAAAACCACACCGTGAAACTCGTCGGCCCTGCACCACACCCAAGAAAGCACGGGCGCGATGTCGTCTTGATCAAGGCGAAAAATACCGAGGTTCTGCGTCAGGCATGCGTAGACGTACGTGAAAACATCTCCAGCAAGACCAAGCTGGAAATCGATATCGACCCAGACCAAATCTAGCTCAAGTGAATCTCAATGATGTCCTTATCAGCAAGAACATGCGTCCAAGGCACCTGCTGGCCATCAAAACGCCCGGAACCCCAAATTCGAATGTACTTCAGACGATCCACAAAGTCACGATGTACAGCCCGCACGGCGTCTATTGCCGTGCTCCCTTCGGGAAGCACGAACGGCTCAGTCATATCCGCTGGCTGACCAGGGAGCTTGGTGTAAACACGCACCAGCTTCAAGGAAATGAACACCTGCTGGCGCAGCAAATCAAGCCCCGCCCAATCTGTCGGCGCGGTGACGAGTACTGAAAAATACTCACAAAGCCCTTCAATCTTATCCTCGTAACTGCCCAGATCACCCCGAGTCAGAACGATCCTACAAGGCAATTCACGCACCGACAACTCATCGTCGGTAGCTTCTCTTTGCTGCACAAGCCTGATATGATGCTCTTCGAGAATAAGAATTACTTCCTCCACAGAATCAACCAGGTCCTGAACGCCCCAGCTTCCGTCCAGAATAAGCAGACAGAGGTCCGCCTGCCTAACAGCGTTGTATACCCATGATTCGCTGTATTCACTGCTAATTGGCGGAAGATCCACAAGCTGTATCTTAACATCTTCGAAGGACATCATGCCAGGAAGGGGCATCACCGTGGAGTAAGGATACTCAGCAACTTCCGCATTGGCATTTGTCAATGCCCCAAGCAAGCTTGACTTACCACTGTTCGGTGGCCCAACAAGAACTACTTGACCCGCCCCCTCTCGCTCTACATGATCTAACTGCGGTCCCCTTCGATGTGAGGATTTACCTTGTGAGCCCTCTTTGAGCTTGGCAATCCGACGCTTGATATCCGCCTGCATGTGGTCTGTGCCCTTATGTTTGGGAATGGTGGCAAGCATCTTCTCTAGTGCCGCAAGCTTTGCCTGCGGGTCTTTGGCAGCTCGGAATTCCTCACGCGCTTTCAGAAAGTCGGCTGTTAGATTAGCCGGCATGGCTTTTCACTTCACCTCACTCGTTATGTGGAATCTTAACTGTGCTACCACCGATAAACTCACGCACAACCGCATCCCCAGGGATAAGTGAGAGATCCTTTACCTGTTTCATAGTCAGACCCTCTATTGAATCCAGCAGTTTGCTCACTCGCTGGTAACGAATGCGCGCATCAAGGAATGAGGAGTACTGATCCAGACTGCGTGGATCCGGCCATATGCTTTCCGGTCCTTTGAAAAACGGCTTCAGCACGGCCAGATCAAATGGCATTCCGCCATTTACCACACAGTCAGCCAAGCCCTTGAGGGGAATAATTGAGAAAAGCTCCCCCTGCCGAACGTAATGCCAATGGAGAAGTGTGGAAAGCGGAGGGTGATTGCGATGGACTGCATCGCGCAGCATTCGCCGAAGTAGACGCACATCTTCAAATCTAGTTAGCCTCTCACCCTTCCAATCCATCTCTACAAGCGGCTTCATAACCACGCTCTCGTAAAGGGGATTCATTGCCTCAATATAAAGCCTGAAAATCGCTGTGGGATTTATTCCCTCTGCCATCGGGGGATAGAAACCGTGTAGACAATCAAGCAACAGGATCTGATCGGGCTGGCGTGATATTTTTTTAGTCTCAATTCTCCTACCTTCCCTAAAGCTGTATATCGGCTTATCAATAGTCTCGCCGGCAAGCAGAGCGCGCAGATGATTATTGAGAAGCTGAATATCCAACGCCTCGGGAGTCTCATAATTGCGATCGTTGATCCAGTCGGTAGGGTGCTCGATCAGAGGCCAAAAGTAATCGTCAAGATTTAGCATCAAGAATCTGAGCCCTTTGCTATGCAACCGATCGGTTAGTTTAACGGTAGTTGTCGTCTTACCCGACGATGATGGTCCGCTTACCCAGATTATCTTGATCTTATCGCCGTCTTCTATACGCTTAACTACGCTCGCTGCTGCGATATCGAGCGATGACTCGTATGCTTCCAGCGATTCATCGATCAGTGGCTTGATCCGCCCACTTCTTACAATCTCGTTTAGCCCATCAATCGTGTCACACCCATGCTCGCGATTCCACTTCAAAAGTGGATCCATCTGCGAAGGAGGATAGCCGTTGCGGACAAACTGATCCTCAGTTATTGCCCCCTCACGCACCCAGTGATGCCCCCAACGAAAGGCAGTGTAGGCGTCTGCAACGCGTGTAAAGCCAGTACTACGTAGCACGTGAAGCACTACATCCTGAATCTCCTCAACGGCGGGAGGGAAATTGGCTACCAGGTGATGTGCATCGCCATTGAGGACTATAACAACCAAATCAGAGATGAAATCTGCTATTCCTTCGTCGCTTCCTCCAGCGGCGAAGATACGGCCGTTGATATCCTCCAAGTAATCTTGTCCGAAGCCGCCTATGGAATCCGCAGCCCGCTTAGCGGCCTGCGAAATCCTGTCCTGATCAAAGCTAACCAGGGCATGATTACGCTTCATCACCTTGCCAATCTTGTTTACAACTGCCATACCAACACTATTATACTGAAAGCTACGTCAACCAGCGATTTTGGGGGTTGGGTGCTATTCATTCTTCAACACGAAGCTCGATAGAGTCGAAGTATGCATTGCAATTCTCTTCATGGCTGTCATCGCCAATAACAACCATAAAATCTCCTCCTTCCTTCAGCATCGATCCGCTCTTTCCTGAAGAATAAAGGACGTCATTTACAAAGAACTCGTAACCCTCCGCAGAAAAGACAAACCTGTACGTATACCACACATAAACCTTTGGATAAAATGACACAGGATGCCTAATATCTGTGCCGCAGGCATCGACCTCGTGTACCTGGCTCCCGCCTCCAGCGTCAGTAAACATGTAGTAGGCAAGACCACTAGTAAGCTCATCAAGTGACTCACGTGCCGGATAGATTGCAAGCATCTGGTCATCCTTGGTCTTGCTCATCATCGCCTCGCAAGAGAAGACAAGCTTCTGTCCGACCCTCAGTGGAGGAAGTGTCACATCCACATATCTTCTGTGCCAACGGTCGCCACCACTTGCTATACGCAAGACATAACCGTGTGCACCGCCAAGGTTTTCAATGGTACCTTCTCCAGCACTTGCCCACTGAGGATCGAGCTGCCAGCGCTCAAGCGCCGCTTCACCGTCAGCAAAATCATCATGGAAAATGATGCTCCCATTCTGAGCGTAGACAAGTATCTCCTTCTCTGTTGAAGATGTCTTCCCTGCGCTGTCTGTTACCTCAAGGGCGACGGTATACTTCCCGGTATGTTCAAAAGTGTAGTCAACCTTCTGACCGTGAGCCTCCTTTCCATCAAAAAACCAATGATACGAAACGATGGCAGTATCAGAATACGAGCTAGAGCCATCAAACGATACTTTCGTGCCTGCATAGATCACCACAGGCTGCACATCAACCTCCGCCACTGGGCCGCTTTCTAGAAAAGAGCATCCGCCAACCGCTCCTAGCCCCAGCAGGATCGCAATCACAACAATAAAGCGAGAATTATTTAGCTTAGCCAATTTCAGTTAACCTCTCTTTGGGAAAGCTTGTCAATACCTCACATCCGTTCTTAGTTACCACAGTTAGATCTTCTATTCGCACACCGCCGAAACCCGGAAGATAGACCCCCGGTTCCACTGTAACCGTCATCCCTGCCTTTAGAGTATCTGAGCTCAGCGGCGATAATCGAGGGCTCTCATGTACCTCTATTCCTACTCCATGGCCAAGGCCATGCTGGAAGTGTTCGCGATGTCCGGCCTTTACAATCAGATCACGGGCTACAGCGTCAACAGCCTTGCCCGAAGCGCCCTCACGGACCGCGGCAATGCCCGCCTGGTTAGCTGCAAGGACGATATCATATATCTGTTGAGCTTTTTTTGAAGGTTTCCCGACTGAGAAGACCCGCGTCATGTCCGCGCAGTATCTATCAAGCTTGGCTCCGATATCGAACAGCAGCAAATCGCCGGGCTTAAGCCGCCTTGCCCCAGGCTGATAGTGAGGAAGCGCTGAGTTTTCTCCAGCAGCAACGATAAGCTCGAAAGCTACTTCTTCTGCTCCCTTTTCCCGCATGATAAATTCAAGGCGAAGCGCCAACTCACGTTCGCTCATCCCTACCTTAACCTGCCCAAGAAGCTCATCAAGCGATGCCTCCGTGAGCTTAACAGCCGCCCTAATGCGCTCGATCTCCTCTTGCTCCTTGATCTTCCGCAGGTCACTTACCGGATCCTCTTTTATCACCAACTCCGCTTCTATCTTGTCAGTAAGTCTCCCAACCGTGGAATAAGACATCCGCGCTCCAGCAATGGCAACACGGCTCGTAGTGATTTCACGAACCGCGGAAGCAATCTCATCAAAGTAAGAACCGCTCACCTGTCTCATGGGAAGTTCGCCAGCCTCACGAGATGCTTGCTCGGTGTAGCGCGAATCTGTAATCAAAACGCTTTCCTTTGCAGACACCAGAAGCGCCCCTTCACCACTAAAACCACTAAGGTAATACATAGTTGGAAAATCGGAGCCCTCCATGTTAAACAGCAGGAAACCATCAGCCTCCACCTTTTTCATCAACGCCGCTCGGCGCTCATCGTATTTCATTTTTCTCCTCTCATTTTTTCGCTTCTTTTATGGCAGCAATTGAATAAATGCCTAAAATCCAGGATACGTTCTGTGCCCCACCTTGTCAAACCTAGACCCACTTTGTAGAATGTCGCCATGATCGAGCTGACAAGTCTGAGAAAGCAGATATCCGAGGTTAAGGACGATCTTTCCCGAAAAGTTCCTATTCTGAATGATCTAGAAGCCTTAGAAGAGTTCCGTATTGAGTTTTTGGGACGTAAAGGGCGCATTGGAGAGCTTTTCAAGCTGATGCAGCAGATCGAGTCGGCCGATAGAGCAGTCGCTGGCCAAATGCTTAATGAACTCAAAAAAGATGCTATCGCCATATTCACTGCGCGTCAGGAGCAATTGCAAAAAGAGGCATTTGATGAGCAAATAGTTTCAGAGCGCGTCGATCTTACGCTTCCGGGAGTCTATCATCCCGTAGGCCACAAGCATCTACTAACCCAAGTTCAGCAGGAGATCGAGTCGATCTTCCTTAGCATGGGGTTTGACGTTGCTACCGGACCGGAAATCGAGGACGAATACCATAATTTCGAGGCGCTGAACATACCGGCAGATCACCCGGCAAGAGACGACTGGGATACCTTCTACATAGACGATAGCACCCTTCTTCGTCCCCACACATCGCCCGTGCAGATACGGGTCATGGAACAGACACAGCCACCCGTAAGAATAATCTGTCCTGGACGATGCTACCGCCGTGACACCCAGGATGCCACTCACTCGCCGGTATTCCACCAAGTTGAGCTTCTCTGGATTGAAGAGGGTCTTTCGCTAGCTAACCTCAAGTACATACTTGAGGTATTCATACACAAATTCTTCGGCAAAGGCTATGAAATGCGCTTATCTGGCGACTTCTTCCCATTTACCGAGCCATCGGTGCAGGTACACATGCGCGCCCCTGGATCCTCAGAATGGCTAGAGATAATGGGCGCAGGCATGGTCGATCCGGCCGTATTGAAGAAAGTTGGCTATGATCCAGAAGAGGTAAGTGGATTCGCCTTCGGACTGGGAATAGAGCGCATGGCCATGCTTCGTTACGGGATAGACGACATCCGCCTGTTCTTCGGAAACGACCTTCGCTTCATCACCCAGTTCTAGCAAACTCCGGGGTCATTTAGCAAAAACCTTGCGATCTATCATTGTATTTATGGACGTGATAGCTAAGAATCCAGTTGGTAGTATGCTGTTTGGCGGGAAGGTGGCCGTACCACTTAGGGATAATCCGGCCGACACGCTTCGCGCCCAGGTGAAGCGCGAGCCATTAGCCCGCTTATTAGAACCGCCAGTCTGCGAATAAGTATGAATAAGGAGGTTCGCTATGCTGCGTACAAGTATTCAGAAAGTCTTGCTCATCGGCCTTTTGACTTTGTTGCTCGGGTGCGAGCCAATCCCGGTTTCCGGCGGCTCCAATGTTTGGACAAGCAATGGCCCTGAAGGCGGAATGATTCTTGCCCTGGCGATTGACCCAATGGCCCCGACCACCCTCTATGCGGGGACCTACGGCGGCGGCGTGTTCAAGAGCACCGATGGCGGCACGAACTGGAGCAACATCGGCCTGACTAATACCAATGTTCGCGCCCTGGCAATTGATCCAATCAGCCCGACCACCCTCTATGCGGGGACCTACGGTGGCGTGTTCAAGAGCACCGACGCCGGCACGAACTGGAGCGCGGTCAACACCGGCCTGACTGATACCGATGTTCGCGCCCTGACAATTGATCCAATAACCCCGACCACCCTCTATGCGGGGACCTACAGCGACGGCGTGTTCAAGAGCACCGACGCCGGCACGAACTGGAGCGCAGTCAACACCGGCCTGACCGATACCCATGTTCGCGCCCTGGCGATTGACCCGGAGAACCCGACCACCGTCTATGCGGGGACAATGGGTCACGGGGTGTTCAAGAGCACGAATGGCG
>CAZKFV010000078.1:0-6169 GCA_964552295.1 uncultured Thermotogae bacterium
TCATCGTGGATTTCTGTTTCACCTCTACAGCGAAAGGTGCATTGTTCCTGGCAACTAGCCTGAAGCTACTCCCCAAGTAGCGAGGAAATTAACGAGTCAGTGAGACGCAGGGGATGATCAACAAAGCGGATTACACCCTGGGTATCGATGATAAATGTGCTGGGGATCCCGCGCACACCGTATCGAAGCGCTACAGTTTGTGAATCAGATATGGATTTCCATAGCGCAACTAGCTCATCATATCCGCCGTCGCTTAAGTAGCTGCGCGCATCAGACTCAGTACGGTCGAGGCTTACGCCAACAAATACAAGCCCACGGTCCTTGTATGTCTCATAGTACCCATACAGCTTGGGCATCGACGCTCGACACGGCGCGCACCAACTGGCCCAGAAATCAAGAATAACCACCTGGCCGCGAAAGTCAGACAAGGAGACTCTATTTCCATCCAGGTCAGATAGCGTGAAGTCAGGAGCTGTTTCTCCAACTTCTATGCCTATCGACGTGGCAAGTTCTTCACTAGTATCACGCCCCGGGATAGAGTCTACCGTCTCGGGACGCTCCGATACTGTGCTTGTGGGCTCTGAGGAATTGCTGACTTTATCGGATCCGTCTCTGGCAATTATGGTAGCCGCCGTTGCCCCACCAACAACGATCGCAATGGCTGCTATTATCCATGCAATGCCTGCTCCCGATGGGTACTTCCGCTTTGCAGTCTTGGCTTTGGGTTTCTTTTTACTTTTCGACATGCTAATATCATGATAGAATAATATGTGCATATCTTCAAGTGGAGGCAGTATGGATTCTGTGGATTGCCGCGCGATCTCAGAATGTATCTCGATCCTGTCAAATCCAGCCCGGATCCGCATACTGTGCGTGTTAGATGGGAGCGAGATGAGCGTTGGCGCTATCGCTAAATCGGTAAAACTGACTCAGGCACACACCTCAGCCCACCTACGCGTTCTCTACGACAGAGGCTATCTCGCCCGCCACAGGCACGGAAAGAAGGTGTTTTACTCTGTCCGTGACCCCCGGATCTCGGAATTTGTGAGTAATGCCGCTCGCCTAGCTGAAGCTACGGGCAACTTGGTTTAGCCTGTCACTGCAAGGTAGGCTTTGCCAAGAGCATAATGGAAAGCAAACTTCTCTGATGGGTGATTTACCCGGTTATCCGCCGAAATCAAGCTTCATGGGCGACGGGGTACAGTGTCTGGATTATGTCATCTTGCGGTTGCTAGCTGTTGCTTGATTCTTGTTTGTATGCTCGCGGGGCGTCTGAGGGGAGAACGTTAGGGTAAGCGCATCGAGCGGGCAAGCAGTTGTACACTCTCCACACTTGATGCAGTTGTGGTCGTCATACTCTTTGTATGGTTTCAACCCCATAGGACAGGCAGCGGTGCAGGCGTTGCAGCGCGTACAGCGATCGCTATCTAGCTTCAGGTGCAATAAGCTTATCCTGTTGAATAATGACAGGATTGCTCCCATTGGACACAGGTAACGGCACCAGAAACGCGAGATGATGATCATACCCGCAAGAACCACCCCAAGAGAGATCATGTGTATGATGAACGGTCTGTTGACTTGGGCCACGCCCAAGAAGAGATATGGCATGGATGCCTCGATCGACGCGACTGGACAAAGCTTGCAGAACATAGTGTCGGCAAAAACCCATGCAGCTACAATGGTCCCAACTAGCACCACGTACTTGGTGTAGGAAAAATCCTTAGAGATTCGCGCCTTGTTGAAGGAGAGCAGATCGTTCAGTGTGCCAAACGGGCAGAACCAACCACAGAATCCCCGTCCGAGTACCAGTCCATAGAATACAATCGTTGCTACCCAGAAATAGGGTATTGTCCCATAGATGACAAGGTTCTGCATTAGCCCGATTGGACAGATGGTAACTGAAAGAGGGCAGGCGTAGCAATGAAGCCCCGGGAATATGATGTGCGTGACGCCGATTCCGGTGAACCCAAAAAGGCCCAACATAAGCCCGAACCCCTGACTTATACGACGTACCAAAGATAGCCTCATCTACCCACTCCTATCAGTTTTAACAAGCGCGTCTCTAGGTCTTCGATTCCGAAAACGACCTCGCCCGTATCAACGCGCAGTATCGCTGGAACGACCGTGCGCTGGTTACGGATCACCCCGCTCCTAGCGGCTATATCTCTGTCCTCATCTACGTTAACTAGCTTGTAAATTATGTGCGAACTTGCGTTGCCCATAAGCTGCACCAACTCCTCTGCATAGGGGCATGTGTGACACCATGGAGCGTAAAACACAACCAGTTCTATATCTGTAGCCAAATCAGCAAGAGCCATCTTGGCGTTTGTCGATAGCATGGGCTTGTCATGTTGAGACTCTTCTATACCAACACACGACGTGCACAACACTGCCGCTATACCTTGAGCCTGCTCGTGTTGCCCCAGCATGATGCCGTAGGCAAACCCACCGATGATGAGAAGCACCAGAATAGCGTAAAACGGAGCACGAATGCCAGACTGTCTCCATAGCAGACCGGAGGTGGTAAGTAACAGTCCAACGACGGAAAGCCATATCCACTGGGGTATAGATACGTTTCTAACTGCAGCTACTGGGACGCCTGCTCCCTCAGTTACCACCAAAGGAACGGTCAACTGATCGATAATCTGGAAGCAGCTCACGTCGATGCAATATGTATATATAATCAGTAGCCTAATGTCTTGTGGTCCTGCTGCAGCATCCGAAGAGCAATACAGTTGAAGATCAAGGCTTTCCTTACCATACGCGGGAACAACCTTGATACTCGCTTGAGAAGGCTCAACCGAAAAACCATCTGCATCAATAATGCTCACAGCAATGTCATCCGCGGCGTAGAGCGACTTGTTGCTGAAGGAAAGACGAAGATCCGCTGCTTGTCCGGAGGCAACCTGCAGCTTTTCTGGCCAGATAGTCACTGACAGGATCGATTCCTGCCCTAAGAGTATAGGAGGAAGAAGGAAGGCGATGATGAGGCCTACCAATAGTGCTAAGCCTGTTTTTCTGCGCGTAATCATTCCTCCTAACTTGTTCATAAATCTTCCTGTTGTGTTCTCAAGATTGATTTCGCGAATAATATTGCCACGAATCGTTTCGCCCTGGTCGGATAATATAGCCCATTGGTATTAAGAAAACACGGCACAAAACCTCTCATTTCGGAATTATGCTGTAGAAGATACCATCCCGGTCGAGGACCGAAACGCTGGGGATCAAAGAGCGTTTCCGGTCTAGCTGCAGCGATTCTGCTTCTTCCTTACTAATTGTCTACCTGAATCGGGCGGATTTGCACGCCGATGAAGGCAATATCGCCTTTACTTGTTAACGCCTAGCAAGAGGTGAGCGTGTTTTCTTGCGGGTTCTAGTTAATGCCATCGTGCGGGGCGTTTAAGGATTCCAAGACCTCTACATCAGCCAAGTCCTTTTTCCTGCCTGTTGCCTTCTTGTTGACAATAAGGTCGTCGATTGTAGGAATGCGGACTTCAATTCCCTCAATGTTTACCGGGATTGAATTTTGGTATGTAGACTCAAACTGGAGCCCTGACGCTGAGGTGATAATGTCTATTCGCCTTGGAGCAACTCCTATCTGAAAAAGGGTTCCATCTTTCTGAAGGTCTTCCTTGGTCAGGTTGTGCAACGCAGCGCCGAAACGGCACAATGCCCGAAGAACAGCCTCGGCATTAGCAAGGATGGCATGACCCAAATATCAATATCCATTGTAGCCCGAGGATAACCATGAGCGGCAAGCGTGTATGCTCCGATAAGGATGAACTTAACATTCTCGCCGGATAAGGCGCGTAACATGTCTTGGTAGTCTTCGTTTAACATTGTGCTTCGCACTTAGGGAGGCGATTTCCTGTGTTAATGGCCAGAGGAGAAGAATGCGGTCTTCTGGGCTACCGGAAACATAATCGTCATTCCGGTGATCCGTCATTCGGGATATGGCTGTACGTTTCCTGTCCATATTTCTAAAGTACCATTTTCTCCATCCAAAACCAATCTAACATTGGCCCTGAACGACTCTGTTTACAAGCAGCGCGGATACAAACTGTCGCCTGCATCCAGCTTGTTCGACCTGATATAGTTGTCCCAAGGCAACACCTATGGTTACAGGGGTGGTATCAGCAGACATTCCTCTAACCTTATGCATTAGTGGCAGTCTCAAAGGTCAATGTCTCCTTGGTCTAATGGACCCCCTCGGTCAAAGGCTCGCACGACAAAACCATGCTGCTCCCGCGCTCAAACAAAGCCGTATCCCCGAATTTCGTTCTTCAAATGAGCGCCTAAGCACTGCCAAAGAAACCAAACAGCACTAAGCTTTAATTTGTGATTGAGGGTTGTCAATCGAGGCCTGTGTGCGTTGCGTAGACTACTATCCCTCATTCTAGTTCTCTAGTTGGCACAATCTATTCACTATTTCTGGCCGGTACAATTCTAGACCACGCCACACACGGTTCAGGAACTGCTTGGCCATTCGGACGTGGACGCTACCATGACCTACACCTACGCGCTTAGCAAAGGCTCAATGGGAGTGGTTAGCTCACTTGACGCTTCGTAAGAAGACAGCGACTTGCCCTTTTAGCTCTGTCAACCGGGGTGCATCCTTTTGCTGCAAATGTGCCATGGCCTTGACAGGCAGAACCTGGCCTAGGAACATGTTCAACCAAACGCTGGTAGCCTACGTAGCAAAAGTGGCTCTTCATGGTTTAGCGTGGGTCCATGTCCAGGGCACCGCAGTGGAAGAGGATGGCCATGCGGAAGTTATCCCGATTGCGATAGCCATGAGCATGGTATTTGATTTCCTGGATCTTGGAATCCAATCCTTCCGTCAGTGCGTTAGTGTAGCCGTGCCGTAGGTGCGCGAGGATCCCGGCAAGATGTCGCTTCATCATCTGCGCCACCTTGATCATGGCACGGAGTTCACTGCCAGTTGCCCAACGATACCAATGTTGGAAGTACTTCCCAGCCCATGTACGCGATCGTTACTCCCACAGTCTCAACGCCGCTTCCTTGAGAGCCCATGCCTACCTCCAGTCCTGCCCTCACTGCCTTCCTGATGGTTCGCTCATCTTGATCGCTACGATGTGCTTTGCCTTTCAGCCACGTATACTTGATTCCTGTGAGTTGTTGGTCTCCCTGCCTGCGAAGCTGGGCATGCTCTTTGCGTCGTACCTTGTCTACCGCATCCGTGAGATTGCTGATGACGTGGAACTTGTCAAACACAATCAGCTGGTCTGCATGAGGTACGCGCTCCCTGGTAAAGGCAATGTAGGGTGCCCACATGTCCCATGACCACAACTTCCAGCTGTTAAGTATCCGTGGTCATCTGCTGTGTGTAGAAGCTATCCAACGTCTCTTTGGACCGATTGTCTCCCACCCACAGCACGCAGCCTCGCTCTAGATCAGTAGTGACAGTGACGTATTTGTGGCAGCGTTGAAAGCTCTTCTAATTAGTCCCTACCACCCCTACAGCGTGAACCTGTCTGCGGGCAGCACCACGCTCTACCGCTCGCTTTTGTGTGCCGGCTGCCTCATTCCAGCTTAGCTTCATGATGGCCGCTGTACCCGATATGGTTGTCCGATGCAACATGCTGATGGCCACCGCTTCAAACAAGGCTGTGAACCGACTGCGATTCTCGGCCCAGGGAACAGAGATCTGATGGACTCCGTGCTGGTCGCACTCTACCCGCGGGATCGATGCACACAGCAGCGTTCCTCCGGACGGTCGTAGCGTGCACTCACTGCGTCACATTGCGGACAACGCAACAAAGCATCATCACCGATCTCCAGGTGAATGACCACCGTCTCCTTCTCCTTGTCATTTCAACCTCAGCCAAATGCCACAGCTCTTCAAGTTCCAAGCTCACTTCGCACAACCTCTTGTTGTCCACGCACCCTCCCTGACCTTCCAAGATGAATCCATACTACCCCAATACCCACGCAGAAGTCCGAAGGAACCGCAAAGGTCTTCGCTGTTCGAAGTGGGTAACGAGCGCGTCAGTAATCCCATTTTGTCCTAGGCCTCAACATGGCAGGCCTGTCTAGATCTACCTGCCGCACAGGCAGGCAAGTTACCACACTGCAAGAGCCTTCAATCATTTGACGCGGGTTGATGAGACCATGCCAAAATCCTAACAATGAAGGTCTGACATCAGAT
>CAZKFV010000079.1:0-15791 GCA_964552295.1 uncultured Thermotogae bacterium
AGCATTGGGTTTTAAAGATACTTCTAACATAGGGGGGTAAGTATGATTAAGGCAGAATCGGGACAGGATATAATGGTGCGGCTGATGGATGGGGAAGAACTCATGGACTCACTTACGGAACTATCGCTCGATTCCGCGGTGCTCGTTAATGCAGTGGGAATGCTTCGTGATCTGGAACTTGGCTACTGGAACGGTTCTAGCTATGAAGTGCAGCGCATCAGCGAGCCGGTTGAGTTGCTTTCTCTTCAAGGCAACTTTGCACTTAAGCAAGATGAGCATATGATTCACTGTCATGCGACCATTGCCAAATATGGGGCCGCTTCATTTGGTGGGCATGTTATTAGAGCAACGGTAAATAATACGGCTGAGATATATATACGTAAGCTCTCTGGTATTAGTCTGGAGCGTAAAATGGAAGAAACCGGGCTAGCTGGCCTTTATCCGCGCTAGCTAAAGCGCGAATCACCACGCAATCCATTTAAGAAGGCTTTGCCAGAGGCAATTGCATGGCATTCCCGTTGTATCTCTAGGACCTCGATAAGCTCTTCTCCTGTAGCCACAAGGAGGCGTCCGCTATCGGGCGAAGCGATTGTTCCGGGTGTTAGCTTTCCGCTTCCAATCCTGGTGAGTAGGGTGCGGTGTATTTTTACCCTCTCATTCTTGAGGTGGGTGTATGCTCCTGGCCATGGGTTGAGCCCACGTACAAGGTTATGTATGTCGCACGCTTTGTTGGCCCAGTTGATTTGCCCGGTGCAGGGAGATAGTTTCGGGGCAATGGTGGCCTCTTCTTCTCTTTGCCGTATGGGGTTTGCTGTCCCGTCTTCTATCAATTGAAGAGTTTGTACAATCGCTTGTGCGCCAAGCAAGGCAAGGTGATCGTGTAACTGCCCCGCTGTTTCGTCGGGCCTAATAGGGCAGGTGTGCTGCAGAAGTATATCTCCGCTGTCCATTCCTTCCTCAATGAAGAAGGTTGTAACTCCCGTTTCGGTTTCCCCTCGGATAATAGCCCAATGTATTGGAGCGGGTCCACGATAACGGGGAAGTAGAGAAGCGTGTATATTGATGGTTCCGTGGGGAGGAAGTGAAAACACCTTGCTACTTAAGAGCTGTCCGTAAGATGCTACAATGGTAATCTCGGGACAAGCTTCTTGAAGGAGATGTACCCCCTGGCTGCTGTTTATTCTCTCGATTTGAGCTATAGGCAAGCCAAGATCCAATGATGTCACCTTAACCGGGGTTGGTCTAAGCTCTCGCCTGCGCCCAGCTGGCCGATCGGGTTGGGTTACAACCAGGGCAACGTGGTGTTCTTTGGCAAGTGCCCTCAGTGCCGGACAAGCAAAAGATGATGTGCCAAGAAAGGCGACCCTCACTGGCCTTTCTCCTTCTGTTTACGGCGATACTCGGTGATAAGGCTCTTCTTCTTGGCCGTGCTCAGGTGATCTACGAATAGAACGCCGTTTAGGTGATCGATCTCGTGCTGTATCGCCCTTGCCATCAACCCTTCTCCCTCTAAGTCTATTTCCTTCTCCTCTAGCGTAATACCTCGTACATGTGCTCTCAGGCTGCGGGGGACGCCAGCGTCCACTCCAGGGATACTCAAACATCCTTCGATTGCGTCTTCCGTCTCGTGTGATACCTCGATAATCTTGGGATTGATGAGGATATGAAGCTGCCCATCAATATCGAGAACGATTATTCTTTTGGATACTCCTATCTGTGGTGCGGCTAGTCCTACGCCATTAGCACGGATCATGGCTTCCACCATCTGTTCGGCTATCTTCTTTGTTTTGGCGTTAATAATCTGTAGAGGCTCAGCTACATGCCGAAGAACGTAATCCCCATAAGTTCTAATTTCTGTTTCCATCTTCCTTGCCTCCGATGCTAAATGATTATATAGTAACCCTGGAAATGCCACAAGAAAGTGCTGATACTATCGATCTAATAAAGAAAGTAGCGAGATTGGAACGAAGTCGCGGATTCAACGACGACGCTGTCACCTGTGGAATTGAGAAATTCATCGACGTTAATCTTCCAGCCGCCTCGAATTTGGTGTGTGGTTATAAGAATTCTGATCACTTCCAGAGGCAGCGGATCTTGTCAAGCCTGGTTAGCTTCCTCGACGAAGGAGGGCAAGAAAAGGCTGTTGCAAGTCCGGCAAACCTTGCTCTTTCTGTAAGACATGCCAGCGGCGTGGGACAAAGAAAGGCCCAACTATTGGAAAAACTGGGAATAAAAACCATAGAAGACCTTCTTACCTATCTGCCTAGGCGCTTGGAGGATAGATCTCGGTTCTGTCAAATAGGGAATCTACATCGTGGGGAGGTAGTTGCCGTAAGGGCGCAAGTCGTAGGAGTCGACCAGACGCGAGTCAGTAAGCGCACCACCATAGTCCGCGTGGCTCTTAGCGATGCAACTGGGTTTCTTTATGCCACGTGGTTCAATCAGCCTTGGATAGCAAACCAGATTAGACGTGGAGAGAAGATCGACTTATACGGGAAGATTGAACAGCACTATGGACGTCTACAAATCTCATCACCTGTTTGGGAACCAACCGGAGAGAATATCGAGGTTGGTCGTATCGTTCCCATATATCCGGCAACAGAAGGGGTAAGCGACCGTGCCTTGCGCTTGTTGATCATAAGAAATCTGCAGCTCTATGGTGATGCCTTGTCTGATGTTATCCCTGCAGAGATCCGAGCAAAACACGGGTTACTCAGTAGGTATGATGCTGTTTACGCTCTACATTTTCCAACTGATGAACAATCCTTTGAGCAAGCTCGACGCAGTCTTGCCTTTGAAGAGCTCCTTTTGTTGCAGATTGGAATGGCAAAGCATACCAGGATGCTTCCCGGAAGTGCACATGCCGGGGACGGAGCACTTGTGAATACATTTATTGCCCGTCTTCCGTTTAAACTCACCTCCGCCCAACAGGCGGCTATGCGGGAGATCGTTGCGGATTTGGGTTCAAAGAAGCGAATGATGAGGCTTTTGCAGGGAGATGTTGGCTCAGGAAAGACAGTAGTGGCGCTTATTTCTGCTTTGAGTGCCATTGATGCCAAGTATCAAGCTGCGATCATGGTTCCAACAGAGATCCTTGCTCAACAACATGGAGTAAAGGTTAAGCAGGCCCTTGCCGGTCTACCGGTAAGAGTATCTGTATTAACCAGTGCCAGCAAGAATAAGGAGGCCCTGAAAGAGGAAATTACCAATGGGGAAATCAACCTAGTTATCGGAACGCATGCCCTCATTGAAGAGGACGTTTCTTTCCATTCTTTGGGGCTTGTGATAATTGATGAACAGCACCGCTTTGGGGTTGTCCAGCGGGCAGTGATAGAGGAGAAGGGCCGGGATGTTGACCTTCTTGTCATGAGTGCCACTCCCATCCCCCGCACGATTGCCCTCACTTTGTATGGGGAGTTCGATGTGTCTCTTATTGATGAGATGCCTCTTGGTAAAAAGGAGACCTGCACGATGTGTGTGGCTGAGAATCGCCGAGAAGAAGTTTATGGCGAGGTTGAGAAACTTTTGCAGGCGGGAAAGAAAGGGTTTGTTGTTCTTCCGCTAGTGGAAGAGTCCGAAAAGGTTGATTTGAAGGCTGCTACACAGGTATACGCTGAGTTATCGGGCCGATTTGAGGGTTTTGGTGTTGGGCTTGTTCACGGACGCCTCTCGGCTGAGGAAAAGCAGCAAGCCATGGATGACTTCAGAACAGGGAAGATCAGTTTGCTAGTTGCAACGACCGTGATTGAGGTGGGAATAGATATTCTAGATGCATCCTTCATGGTTATTGAACATGCGGAGCGTTTTGGACTGTCTCAACTTCACCAACTACGGGGCCGAATAGGCAGGTCTGGGCAACAGGCGATTTGTTACGCTATCGCGACGGCCAAGAGTGAGGATGCACAGCAAAGGCTGGATGCCTTTGCTGAATATGATGACGGATTTCTCATTGCCGAGCAAGACTTACTTATTAGGGGGCCGGGAGAGCTTTTGGGCACTAAGCAACATGGTTTTCTTAGCATGCTACGCGCGGTGAACCTATTGCGTGATATAGACATCATGAAGAAAGCGCAAAAAGCTGCTCGTAGCCTACTTGATGAAGATACTTCTCAGGAGCTTCTTGCTGAATCGGAAAGACGTTTTGGTGATGTCCTTAGGTGGTTACAGGTATAAGTTTGTGTAATGAATAAGCAGAGCCAAGACAAGATGTATTAGTTAAATAGAGTGATGCTTGTTAAGTGGTATATGTGAATGTCTCAGTGTATTAAAGTTCCTACATGCTTGCCCCGGGAGATGCTTTTAAGCGCATCTGGATCCGAAAGATTGAATACCATTATGGGCAGCTGGTTCTCGCGACATATCTCCACTGCAACTTGATCCATAACGTTGTAGCGTGCAGCCAGGAACTCGTCGTAAGAAAGCTCTTCAATTAGCTGTGATTCACTACGCTTTGCAGGATCAGAGGTGAATACACCGGCTACGTTTGATCCTTTTGCCAGAAGGTCTGCCCTGATAGCAGCCGCGCGTACCGCAGCGGCTGTGTCCGTTGTGACTAGCGGATTTCCGGTTCCACCAACAAAGATAACAATCTTTCCTTCTCCGAGGGCCTTTCGCGCCTTTCGGGGGTATATTGGATCAGTCAGTTCAGTCTCCACGGCAGATTGAATCACTGTTTCTTTACCCTTTTCTTCTAGGTAGGTGGATAGAGCAAAGCCGTTCATAATAGTTGCAAGCATTCCTAATGAGTCAGCGTCCACCCGATCAAGAAGAGGACTGCGAGCTCCGCGGATGATGTTTCCGCCTCCTACAACTATTCCAAGTTCAACGCCGGACAGGGAAGTGATTTGGTCGGTTATGTAGTTAAGAGCCTGTGGAGAAAAAGCACCTTCTTTTCCAGCGAACGCCTCACCGCTCAGCTTAAGAAGAAGGCGCTTGGGCGAGGTCACTATCCCTCGTCCCCTATTTCATATCGAGCGAAGCGCCTGATAAATATGTTCTCGCCAGTTTTTGTCCGTAGGTCCGCAAGGAGATCCTCTATGGTTCGTGAGCCATCCTTGACGAAGGGCTGTTTGAGAAGACAGGTTTCGGTATAGAACTTGTTTACTCTTCCCTCCACGATCTTCTCGATCATCTGGTCGGGTTTTCCTTCCTTCTTCATCTGCTTCCTGTATACATCCTTCTCATTTTCTAGATCCTCTGCGGGAATATCTTCTGGAGATACATAGTGCGGCTTTGCCGCCGCGATCTGCATTGCTACATCGCGCGTGAACTCACGGAAGTCTTCGCTTTTAGCAGCGAAGTCTGTATTGCAGGCTACTTCTAGCAGGACTCCTACCTTGCCGCTATGATGCACGTACGCCTCGATCCGTCCCTCGGTTGCTTCACGGCCCTTGTGGGCCATAAGCTCGCGGCCTTCCTCACGCAGTATTTTTTTTGCGGCTTCCAAATCACCGCTTGCCTTGGCCAAGGCCCTCTTGCAGTCCATAATACCTACTCCAGTGGCTGCACGTAGAGATTTTACATCTTCACTCTTTATCGTCATGGTCATGTTTCCCTTCATCTTCGGGAGAATCAGTCTCTTCTGCAGCTACGACTGTAACAACCTCTTCTCCTTCAACTTTATCGGTGTTTTCCTGTTGTTCGGTTACTTCCTTTTCAGCCTCTAAGCTGTCTGTAGGGGCTTCTTCGCTTTCGTCTTGTCGACCTTCTCGTCCTTCAAGAACAGCATCGGCGATACGTGATGTGATAAGCTTTGTGGCCTTAATCGCATCGTCATTTCCTGGGATGGGAAAATCAATTGGATCCGGGTCGCAGTTGGTATCAACAATTGACACGACTGGGATGCCCAGTATATTCGCTTCATGTACCGCATTGACCTCAATATCCGGGTCGATGACGTAGAGTATGTCGGGGATGCGCTCCATGTGGCGCAGTCCGTCCAAAGTGCCCTGCAATTTCGCGAGTTCTCTTCTTAGGCGAGCCGCTTCTTTGTTCGGTAAATAATCAATAGAGCCGTCTTCCATCATCGTCTCTAGCGCCTTCATACGGTTAATGCTT
Source organism: uncultured Thermotogae bacterium (assembly GCA_964552295.1). Classification (GTDB taxonomy): domain Bacteria; phylum Bipolaricaulota; class Bipolaricaulia; order UBA7950; family UBA9294; genus M55B144. The sequence goes on from CAZKFV010000079.1 coordinate 6,058, forward strand.
CGCTTAATTGTGACGAAGTTGGTAAGCGTTCCGCCAAGCCAGCGACGATTAACATAGTGTGCTCCGCATCGCCTGGCTTCTTCAGCAATGGTCGACTGGACCTGCTTTTTTGTGCCTACGAACAAGATTTCCTTTTCCTCAGCGGCGCGGTCGCGGACAAAGAAATACGCTTTCTTGAACATATCTACGGTCTGCTCAAGGTCTATAATGTGAATTCCTTTGCGTTCGGTGAAGATGTAGCGACCCATCTTTGGGTTCCATTTTCGCGTCCGGTGACCAAAGTGAACTCCGGTCTCCAATAGCTCTTTCATAGTCAATACTTCCACATCACCCTCCAAAGAATGAAACGTAGAACCAGAGTATAGCAAACGGTGATGATCTCTTCAATCTGAGATGCGTGCCTGATAATCATCTTAACATCAGAAAATTCTGTCGCTGGTTGCAATGAGATTCCTTGACTATAATGCTAGAGGAGGTAGAGGAGTATGAGGGAGCAAGGAATAGAGACAGCACAAGGTAGTTCTTTGCATAGCCTTCCCAAAAACACCGAGGCTGAGCAAGTGGTGCTTGGCTCTGCCATTTTAGAACCGGACGAGACAATACCTATTTTAATTGACAAGTTGCGCCCGGATGACTTCTACGTTCGGGCCCACCGTGTCATATTCCGCACTATTCGGGACCTATTCGATCGTGGGGAGCCCTGTGATATAGTGTCGCTAGCCAATCGCCTTGAAGAGAAAGGCGACATGGACAAGGTTGGAGGCCGAGTTTACCTCAATGAACTTCTTGATAGGGTAACCACAACTGCAAGCCTGGATTATTACTCGGAGATTATTCACAAAAAAGCTATATTGAGAGCTCTCATTGAGGCGGGCGGGCGAATAACAGGCTTTGGCTACGATGAAGCTAGTGACACGGCTGAGATTTTGGACAAAGCTGAGACCGTCATTTTCGACATCTCCCGTACTCAAACCTCAGGAAACTATTATCTTGTAAATGAGTTTCTTTATGATCATATCGATAAGTTAGAAGAACTGCATCGCGATCCTAATAGGCACACGATTACAGGCTTTTCTACCGGCTTCCCGCGGTTCGACGAAATGACATCGGGCTTACAGCGCTCCGATTTGGTAGTTATTGCTGGTCGTCCAGGTACTGGCAAGACAAGCTTGGCATTAGCTCTGGCGCGTCACATAGCTATACGGGAGAACGCCGCTGTTGGTATCTTTTCGCTGGAGATGACTAAAGAACAGCTCTTGGAAAGACTACTGTGCGGCGAGGCAAAGGTTAGCCTGCACCGCTTACGTGGAGGATATGTTCCGGGTGAGAAGTGGAGAGACATCGCGAATGCGGCGAGCAAATTCCAGAAAGCTAGAATTATGGTGGACGATTCGCCCGGTACATCTGTCCTAGAAATCCGAGCTAAGGCTAGGCGAATGACAGCACAGCATGGGCTGGATCTGATCATAGTTGATTACTTGCAATTGCTTGAGGGATCTATTAGAACTGATGTACGCGAACAGGAGATTGCACATATTACGCGGTCTCTCAAGAAACTGGCGCGAGAGTTGAGTGTGCCGGTTATCGCTATCTCTCAGCTCAACCGCGCGGTGGAGCAACGTAATACGGAAAAGAGGTATCCCCGTCTTTCTGATTTGCGTGAGAGTGGGGCGATAGAACAGGATGCTGATGTCGTTGTTTTTATCTATCGCGCTGATTACTACAACGAACCCGCAGATGCAACAAAGGATGGCCAAGGCGCGGGGGGAGAGGCGGAAATCGTAGTTGCTAAGCAGAGAAACGGTCCATTAGGTAAGGTGTCGGTGATATTCCATAAGGCTTATGCGAGTTTTTATCCTTCGACCAGGGATGATGCTCCGCCTTTCTAAGCGTTTGGCTACTGCGATGGTACCTGCGTATAATGGCCCAGACAAACTCATTGATTAGGAGGAGTAATGGATTACCCGACAAATTACCGCTATACTAAGGAACACGAGTGGGTAGAGCTGGATGGAAATCGCGCCAAGGTTGGTATCACTGCTCATGCGCAGAGCGAGCTTGGAGACGTTGTTTTCGTTGAACTTCCTGCTGTCCAAACAAAGCTAAATCGGGGAGACGCCTTGGGGACTGTCGAATCGGTTAAGGCAGTAAGCGATGTGTATTCTCCGGTTGGTGGAAAAGTCGTTGAGGTGAATACCGCTCTGGAAGAGGCCCCTGAGACGATCAATGCCGATCCTCACGGCACAGGCTGGCTGGTGGTAATTGAGCTAGATGATCCAAGCGAGGTTGATTCCCTTCTGGACGCTGCCGCTTACAAGAACCTGATTGCGGAAGAGTAATCAGATGCGCTACGTTCCGAATACAGATAATGATCGTAAAGAAATGCTCTCAGCGATTGGTTGCTCCTCAATTGAGGAGTTATTTGCTGATATTCCGCAAGAAGTAAGGAATCGCTTTGAGCCGCTTGGGGTATTTCCCAAAAGCGAGATGGAGGTTAAACAAGAGCTAGAAGCTCTCTCTTTAGAAAACGAATTGTCTGGATCCGTGTCGTTTCTAGGAGGGGGTGTCTATGATCACTATATACCAAGCGTTGTCTCACACATGATATTGCGATCGGAGTTCTACACAGCCTACACTCCTTATCAACCTGAAATGAGCCAAGGAACGTTGACCGCAATGTTTGAGTTCCAGACGCTGATTTGCGAATTGACAGCGATGGAGATTGCTAATTCCTCGATGTACGATGGCGGGACAGCATTGGCTGAGGCGGCGATGATGGCTGTGCGAGTTAGCCGCAAGCGCAAGATCGCGGTTTCGGCGGCTCTGTTCCGGAACTATCGGCGAGTCCTCGATACATATTGTTGGGCTTCAGGCATAGAGATTTTCGAACTTCCCACAGTGAATGGCAGGTGCAACCTATCCGATATTCCAGATGGTATCGGTGGTGTGATCGTACAATCCCCAAATGTTTTTGGAGTTATTGAGGAGCTCTCCGGGGTCAAGGAGCTCATCGGCGATGCGCTGCTGATAGTGTCTGTTAACCCATTATCACTGGGAATTCTAACTCCTCCGGGGAATTACGGGGCGGATGTAGTGGTCGGAGAAGGACAACCGCTAGGCCTTCCTGCGTCGTTTGGCGGACCCTTCCTGGGTCTGTTTGCTACGAGGAAGGAATACCTGCGCCAGGTTCCGGGACGTGTTGTGGGACAGACAGTAGATGTTGAAGGAAAAATTGGATATACAATGGCTGCACAAACCCGCGAGCAACATATCCGTCGGCAGAAAGCAACTTCAAACATCTGCACAAATGCCCAACTATGTGCTCTTGCTGCCACTGTCTATCTAGCCAGTGTTGGCGGTGATGGCCTGCGCGATGTTGGCCTTTTGAACCTGCATAAGGCGCACTACCTAGCGGGTCGGCTAACTGAACTACCTGGGTTCTCCCTTGCTTTTGACTTTCCGTTCTTCAACGAGTTCGTTCTTAAAGTGCCAGATGATCCTCATAAGATAAGGAAACGTCTTAGTAAGGAGGGAATTCTTATCGATGACCCGAAAGACCTCGAGTATCTCGGAATTAGTAAAGGGGTCCGACTGGCTGTGACCGAGAAGCGATCCGAGGAAGAGCTTGACCGAATGGTCGATATTATGAGGAGGATGGGATGAGAACGATATTCGACTATGGCAAGCGGCGAGGCAAGGGCGGAATAGTACCGATGTTGGATGTTCCATACAAAGAGGTTGAAAAACTGCTACCCGCAAGCCTATTGAGGCAAAGCAATCTAAGGATTCCTAACCTGAGTGAGCCTGAGGTAGTTCGCCATTATACAGCTCTTTCCAAGCTTAATTATGGGATTGAAGATGGGCTTTATCCTCTGGGAAGCTGTACTATGAAGTACAACCCCAAGATGAACGAGGATATAGCGAGGCTTCCTGGATTTGCTGGCCTTCACCCTGCTGTTGACCCCGAGCTTGCGCAGGGGGCGTTGGCTTTGATTTACAAGATGTCAAGGCTATTGTGTAAGGTGACTGGGATGGCTGATGTTACATTGCAGCCTGCAGCAGGAGCTCATGGGGAGTTAACAGGGATGTTTTTGTTGAAGCGCTACTTCGAGGCGCGCGGGGAGTCAAGGAGAAAGCGTATACTTCTGCCAGATTCTGCTCATGGTACCAACCCTGCCTCGGCTGCAGCAGCAGGTTTTTCGGTAACGGAGATCGGGTCAGGTCCTGATGGGCTGGTAGATCTTAGCGTACTTAGTGATGAACTTGATGATACAGTAGCCGGGGTTATGCTTACCGTTCCTAATACCCTGGGAATCTTCGAGGAAAATATCATAGAGATCACATCTCAGGTTCATGCTGCTGGTGGCCTGTGTTACTTTGATGGGGCAAATCTGAACGCTTTTCTCGGGTACGCTCGCCCCGGAGATATGGGAGCAGATGTCTTTCACTTCAATTTGCATAAGACGATGTCAGCTCCGCACGGCGGCGGGGGGCCCGGATCGGGGCCGGTAGCGGTGAGCGAAGCGCTAGTTGAATACCTTCCCATACCTAGGGTGAGCTTAGAAGGGAAGACTTACTTCTTGGACTGTGAGGCGCCTCAGTCAATAGGAAGCATGCACTCATTTTATGGAAATTTCGGAGTGTTTCTGAAGGCTTACGCCTATATATTGACCCTGGGTGATGAAGGCCTCCGGCAAGTGGGAGAGAACGCTGTGCTAAACGCGAACTACCTACAGGAACGGCTGAAAAAGTCGTACAAGCTATCGCATGATCGATTGTGTAAGCACGAGTTCGTGTTGTCTGGGAAGGGCGTTGCAGAAGGCATATCGACACTGGACATCGCTAAAAGGTTGATTGATTACGGATTCCATCCCCCTACTGTCTACTTTCCATTGATTGTACACGAGGCATTGATGATTGAGCCAACGGAGACTGAGAGCAAAGAGACACTTGATCGATTTGCCGAGGCCCTGGAGAAAATAGCTCTAGAGGCAAGGGAAAATCCGCAAGTTCTACGTGACGCGCCTGTTAGGGCTCCGGTCCGTCGTCTTGATCAGACACGTGCGGTGCGAGAGCCGATCTTAACTTACCCTTTCTCCGAATAGCCATTGGTTCTTGCTCCTAAATGCAGAAGGCTGACATCAGGTTACTTACCTATGCTTTGGATCGAGGATTTAATCTGGCTGCAGACATCTTTGCACAACTTCTCATCGAGTACCTCAACAAGAACGCGGATTAGAGGCTGGGTGCCGGAGGGACGGATGAGCAGCCTTCCTTCTTTTCCGAGACACTGCTGGGCTTTTCTGATTGCCAATTCAATTTGAGGGTCAGTTAGAAGCTTGGCTGGGTCCGATGACGGGATATCTGCTCGCGACTGAGGATAAAGAGATATTTCATCTGCTAATTGTTGCAATGGCACGCCTTTCTCGTGGGATATTTCAAGCAGCTTGATCGCCGTGAGAATTCCGTCGCCAGTAGGGGTGTGATCGGAAAAGATTATGTGGCCGGATTGTTCGCCTCCCAGTTGTGCTCCGTGGCTAAGCATCGCCTGCGCTACATAACGATCTCCTACTGGGGTGCGGAACATCGCTATTCCATATCTGTTTAAGGTGTTTTCGAGCCCCATGTTACTCATCACGGTGGCTATCAGCATTGGCGGGTTGAGGTCGCCTTTTTTTTTCATGTGGAGTGCTGCTATTCCCATCATGCGATCACCATCAATGATCTGGCCGCTTGGTGCTACAAGCAGCACGCGATCGCCGTCTCCGTCAAATGCGATCCCTAAATCTGCTTGCTTGGTTAGAACAGCTTGCCTGAGTACTTCTAGATGTGTTGATCCGCAGTCAACATTGATCCGATCTCCTTTTGCAGAGCAATGGATCTCGGTTACAGAAGCATTGAAGTGCCTAAGTACTTGCGGGGCGATCGCTCCAGTTGCTCCGTAGGCACAATCCACGATTACCTTCAAGCCAGACAGATCAATGTCCTCGCTCTGGATAGTGCCGGTGAGAAATGCCGCGTAGCTCGTTGCTGATGCTTGCAAGATGGAAATTGACCCAACACGACCGGTTGGTGGTGGGAGGTTTTCAAGGGCAGCTTCTATAGAATGCTCCTGTTCAACAGTGAGCTTCATCCCTTTTCCATCAAACAGCTTTATCCCATTATCTTGGGGCTGGTTATGGGAAGCGGAGATCACAGCACCGAGATCAGCTTGTTCGTTCTTAATAAGGAATGATATTGCTGGAGTGGGAATTATCCCCGCAAGTAGCACATCGATTCCAGCCGAAGCGAAGCCCGCAGCCATTGCAGCTTCAAGCATGGGACCGCTTAGGCGAGTATCTCTTCCGATAATCACCCGCCCATCTCTGGGAAGTAGGGTTGAAGCTGCGCGGGCAAGCGAAAGCGCGAGATCAGCTGTTACCTGCATATTCGCTCTGCCACGCACGCCATCTGTTCCAAAAAGAGGGCTCACTTGGATACCTTCATCTAAGGTAACCACCCTGCACTGAAGGTAAACATTGGTGGCCCGAGAGCTAATGGATAGATAAACTCGCCGCTTGCAGCAATACTGAACTGGTCATCAAATGAGAATCGATAGGAAAGACCTCCCCCGAAAATCAGACACGGCAATATTGCTGACAGATCGAAGTAAGAAAGGCCTATCGTGCCTCGGATGAGGGTCAAGCCAGCGCTCTCTGCTCCGGCAAGTTCTACCTCAGTGCTTGCTAGCATGAGCGTCTTTCCGTCTGGAGATAGCAAGAGAGAGGCCATTGCCCACCCGAATGTAAGGCGAGTTCCGATATCTACCCCTACCATGAAAGGCAGCTTGCCCACAGGGATAGTCACCCGAACTCCTATATGATCAAGGCCTTCTCCCGCCACAAACCAAAACATAATAGTGACCATGGAAAGCAATATAGCCACAAAAATGCTCATCTTATGTGCTTGCATTATTGTAAGTGTAACCTGGTTGATACCTTGGGGGCAAGTGAGGGTGTTTTTCTGCAGTTACGTCGGACGGACGATGTCGCCTATCAGTATTTCAAAGTCCGAGGTACGTACCGCATATGAAACTCGTTCACGTACCTCTGTTATAACAAGTTCTCCCTTAAATCCAAGCACGTCATAGGACAAGATTTGCCCAGTTATTGGATCGAAAACGATGTTGGTGGTACTGAGAACCTGCAGGAAATCTCCTTTATGCACCCCCGCGCCCGATCCGATATTGATGGCAACTCTGTCGTCCTGCAGTATGGCAGCTACTTGGCCCTCGCATATAGGTATTATAGGTCTTGCCATCGCTTCTGCCGCCAAAGACTCGCCGCGGGTGCCGATGATTGCGGGTGCGACGTTCTCTATCCCGGTTATAAGTTGTGAGACAAGCATGGTTAAAGCGTTATCAGTAGCTTTTCCTACTATGGTTTCGTCGAACGCGCCGCTGCCTACGGTGATCTCACTTAGCGGGATTATTGCTCCCGTGCCGGGCTTAATCTGGAAGTTAGTGCTATCGATGTATGATGTTCCATTCCACAGCTTGGCGATATAGAGTCCGGGAGCAAGTTGTGCGCCACCCGAACTGCGTTGATCCCAGAACCACTCTCCGCACTCGTTGCTATTTATGAACTGCACACCATCAAGCGCCTTGACAAAGACACCGCCTATCGTGCCAATTTCCACTCCGTACCACCCACCAGACGGTCGTGGGTTTCGATAGCCAAGATGTACAGTATCGCCTATAGAGTAGCTAGATTTGTCGCTTCGGAATCCTCCGCTGCAGACATTAGCCGATGCTGGCTGAATCGCTGAAAGGAAATTTCCGAAGTTAACCGAAAAGCCAGTCGATCCGCTGGCTTTTCCTTCGACTGAAACAGCATCGAGGATCTCTGAAGTGTATGCATTTACTATCCTAGCTGACATAGCTATCTCCACTGATGCGCTACTAGCGCTGAAGAAACCAAGATTGACGGATGATTGCTGAACATTTGCCTTGGTTACTGATCCCACGATGATTATGTCGGCGCCAAGAAGCTTACCGGCAGTGGCTAGATCCGATTGAATTGCTGGATTTAGCCCCCGTTCTTGCATGATAGCTTCTAGCTCACCGCGCTCAAACACACGCAATCCGCTTTGCACCAAATGGGTAACTAGCTCATCAGCAATCCCTTGTCCGACGTTTATCAGCCCGGAGCCGCTACGATCCTCGAATCTTGCTAGTGCGATCCTAATCTTAGAAGCAGAAGAGCCTTCTAGATCTATAGAAACAGGGAAGCTAACTGTTAGTGAATTGTTGTCCTCGTTGGATTCTGAAATCCTGTTGAACGGTTGGTCAGCTTGGACTGTTACTTCATGTACTCCTGGCTGGGCCTGCCAAGAGGTTGAGACATTTTTGCTATCTGCTGAGTCTATTCCAAACGGGATCGATGTTGTATCAACTTCGATTCCATCTATAAGGAACCTTACGTTGAACCGCTGCTCTGTATCGTTAGACCCCACGTTTGACACAATTGCAGTTATAGTGACCATCTGTCCAGCCACCGGATTTTCCGGTGAGGTGTTTATGCTGTCAACGATGAGGTCACAAGCGGCGTTCCCCAACACATATGAAAGGACCATGACTAATAAACCTACAAGCAATATCCGGCGCTTCACAATTTCCTCCTGCTGCAAATCTTGTTCAAATCAACATACACCGCTACAGCGAACTTGTTTCGCCAATTTTGGCATTAAGCAGCAAGCTAAGATCGACAGAAAATGCATGACTTAATGAGTATTCATATGGCAAGTAAACATTTGTGGAGTTCAAAATCCTTCTTCAAAAAGCGCATAAGCATTGTTAGTATGGCAAATCGCAGCACATATTATTGAAATTCTTTAAGAATATCGTTATAATTGTACTACATTGAATCAAACCAGAAAGACTTCTTTGGCTCAAAGGGCTTCTATACATTCTATTACTCGTCGTCATTCATAGAGGCACAGAGCGATTTCTACTTCCTGATAATCTCATTAGTGAGGAACACATAATGTATCAACTTGTTCTAGGTATCGACTATCTATCACGATTGATTAGCCAGCACTTTCTCCAAAGCCTCAGCAACTCTCGGATCTAAGACTTTGCCGCTTGTGGCCCTGATTATCTTGATTGATTCGTCACTGCTGTACGCCTTTCGGTAAGGACGGTCGGTAGAAAGCGCATCATAAACATCGGCGGCAGTGATTATGCGTGACAGCAAAGGAATATCTTCACCTGTGAGTCCATCGGGGTAGCCACTTCCATCCCAATGCTCGTGTTCGTGACGTACTGCATCTGCAACATGGCTATATATGGATAAGCCCTCGATAAGTTCAGCGCTGATCACGGGGTGCTTTTTCATAACAGCCCACTCGTCTTCGTTAAGGGATCCAGGCTTAAGGAGTATCGAGTCTGGAACGGCAATCTTTCCTATATCATGAACCTTTGCAGCGATATCTACCTTTTCTATCTCTCCTTCTGGCAGACCCATCTGTTGTCCGATCTTAACTGCAAGTTTGGCAACCGACTGCGAATGTACAGCGGTGTAGTGATCGCGTTCGTCAAGAATGCGGGAAATCTTCTCAAACGTCTTACGGGCTTCGGTCTGCAATTGCAAATAGCTACGGAAAGATACATGTACAAGCACCAAAGGAATGAGTCCTAGGAAAACGTGCCACACAGATATAGAGTAAAGAACTGTCAATAGAAGGGCGGAAGCACA
>CAZKFV010000080.1:0-29886 GCA_964552295.1 uncultured Thermotogae bacterium
TGAACTGAGATTTCTTCTAGTCAGTCACTAGGCATAAATGCCAATGAGCGTTGATGTCGAAGTACCAATACCATCCGGATTCAGGTATTCCCATTTGCCACGTCCCGTTGATCATATGCCAGGCTGTTGCTGGTCGATCGTTGAACGGCGGCCTAGCTGGCGGCGAGGGAAGGCTAATCTCAACTGTCTGTGAATCCATCTGCTGATCTCCGGTAATTTTAATTGCGTGCCATCCCATTGCCCACATTGGAACCTCCGCAAGTGCCTGCATCATCGCTACTAGCTGACTGATCGCCTCTGTAGGATTGATCGCGTAAACTGGAAAAGGATCGTGTGCGGTGCCCAGCGGAATAGACAGAGGCCTATCGAAGGCGAAGACAAGAAATTCCTCAATTCCAGCAGGGGGTGTGACAGTGAGGTCGTACGATCCATCGGGGATATCGTAGGTGGAAGAAGTTATATAGTTGTTACTTGCGAAGGCATTCGGAAATATCATACGCACAATCCCGTCTGGCTGAAGGTCAAATAAGTACAAGAAAGCAGGACGGGAGACCCTCAAGTGTATAGTAAGTTGATCCCCAATGTTCACTACTGATTCGTCAGTCCACACATAGACCTTTATTGACTCCTCGCCGCTGGTGGGTGATGGAAGCAGTCCCAAAGGAAAGCTCTGGGTGTAACTGACAAGACCCAAGAAAACCGAAATTGCCACTACCGTAATAAGAACACGCACCTTCATGTTGATCACCTCACCATAAGATACTCCTAGCAAGCGCTTTGGTTTCCAGTTTTGTCTATGGTTTTTGCCTGGTCAGATTTGACACTGGTAAGGTAAAGGCCTGTTGAAACACATGAATCATAAGGTGGGAACTTCCTTCGCGCGTGAGCTTTAAGCGCTTAGCCTGATCATCTGTAGAGCATAGTTACAGGTCATGAATGCGTTCATGGCCCGTACGCCGATAAGAGTTTTGCTGGCAAGGTTTCTATCTGCCCTTTGGTCCAGCCTGTCTAAAGCTTCATGTGTTTGGGGCATGATTTTGGTAGTATAAAGGGGTCATGAGAATACGTGCTGTGTTGTTTGATATGGATGGGACTATCTGGGATGCGCCAATTGATTGGCTGGCCGTGCGTACTGAGATTGATCTTCCGGTTGACGGTAGGCCGATTTACACGCAGTTGATGCAGATGAAAGCACAGGAACGTGCTCGAGGTATTCGGATTCTGGAACGTTACGAGAGATTCGGCGCTGAGAATGGTAGTATCATGGCTGGGGCTGAGGAGCTGCTGCAGTACTTGCAGGACGCCCAGATCAAATGCGCATTGGTCACCAATAATACTCGGCGCAGTGTTGAACATGTCCTTACGCGTCATCCCGTATGTTTTGACCTTATCTTAAGTAGAGATGATGGACCTTTAAAGCCTGATCCCAACTCTTTTCTCTTGGCTTTGGAGGGACTGGGCGTTGGGCCTGATGAAGCATTGGCTATTGGGGATGCCCACCTGGATCTTATCGCTTCTCATAAGGCAGGTATAGGGCAGTTCATCCTAGTGGGAGATAAGCCTTGGGTGCGCGAGCTACTTCCCGAAGGGATACCTCACCACAAGGCTTCAGATTTAATTGAGGCAAGGGCAATCATCGCGCGCCTCTTAATTGGCTGATCTTAAACATCCCACAAAACGGCTATCAGCGCCCCTCACTAGATCATCTATCCTACCTTTTCTGGTTGATCAGGGACATCGTAGAGTATGTCGTCTATGGGATGCCTGTATAGAGGTTGCTGTAAGCGGTTCTGATCGAAGTAGTGCCCCATCAACCCTATGGATCGGCCTAACACGAATAGAGCATTGAACAAACCCGCGCTTATCATCTGGTCAATCTGCTGGTCTGAGAATTTGAGTTCATGCAATAGATCGACAAGCGAAACGCCGATGCATCCATCAACGTTTAAGATTAGGTTGTTCTTTTTCTGTGTGGTGACTGCCTCTACGGCTAGGGCGTAGTCTAGGAGCTGCGTATTCTTGAAGTGTGACTTGGCAAAGCTTTTAAGCAGCTCTACCCGTTTATCTGGGTTTTCTACGGTATGAAGCCTGTGGCCAATACCCTGTATTCGGATGCTCTTAGCCTTCATTTCGTCTACAAACTGCCTTGGGTCACGCCCGTTGCGTAGGCCATACAGAAAGTGCTCCGCTGCACCGTTTACCGCCCCTCCAAATCGGGGACCGATAGTAAGCAAACCGCTTACCAAAGACGATATAAGGTCTTTCCCTGCTCTGGCTGTGACGATGGTATTGTGCGCTCCAGAGACGGCCGGTCCATGGTCAGCGATGATCTGGAGCACCATCTCTATGAACTGGCGCGCGCGCACAGGGATATCCTTCTTGAACCACAGCAGGCCAATAACTCCTCCTATTCCGTAGCTGTCCTCGATCACCTTGTCTATGGGGACGCCACAATAGTCATGCACTTCACCCGATTCATCGCAGATGGTGGAGATGAAGTTTGTGGGTTTCCTCACCAATCCTTCTGCAACAGCTTGTTTGTAGTCAATGGGGACCGATGCTGGTTCAAATTCCTTAGAAGGAGTGACTACTCCTTCTGATACGAGCCTTTCGTAGGTCTCCTTGATCTTCATGTGATAGTCGTCAAACGAGTTGGGAACTATTACCCCAGCCTCACGTAGCGCCTTGTTCTTGGCATCGGCGGTTTCATTTTCTGCGTCGGCCTTTGCTCCGGCATGCCCGAATTGCACTTGTCCGGGCAGGACCTTGGCACAGGTTCCTGTAACCCACATAACAAGAGGTTTCGTAATGAGGCCAGACTTGACCGCTTTGGCTATGTCGTATTCAGCAGTACCTCCAAGCTCTCCCAAGCAAACCAGCAGCTTGATTTCCGGGTTAGCCTCGTAGCGTAATAGGTGATCTAGCAAAGATGATCCCGGAAATGCATCCCCGCCAATGGCCACCCCTTCGTTTAGGCCATCAGTGTTGCGGGCGATGATGTTGTAAGCCTCATTGGACATTCCCCCTGAAACGGAGACAAAGCCAACCGATCCGGGGCGGTACAGCTTAGCCATTTTTATATTCTCCATCGTGCCTGCGGCATTCCCGATCTTAAACGCTCCTGCCTTGACCCCACCTACAGTTGCTGGTCCTATAATCCACTTACCGAGTTTCTTAGCCATTGCTCCCAGCTTGCGCTCCAGTCGCTCGGGGATTCCTTCCGCTATTACGGCAATTGTGCGTATAGTTTCAGTATTGAGTGCGTTCACTGTAACTTGATACGCTGATCGTTGCGATGCGAAGTTCACCATCACATCAGCTTGAGGAAACTGCGAGCTTGCTTGATCGATGCTGGTAAGGCGTGGGATACGAATCTCCTTTGTTCCCCAGAAGAACTTCTCAAACCCGCCACGCTCGGGTGTTATCATAGCTACAACGCTAGGTTCATCCTTGCGACACATGTAGTCGAAGTCTAACATTCGCTGAACAGCCGCGGTCTGTGCCCCGTAGACGAATGCCTTAGTATGCTTATAAAATAGCTCGTAGTCTTTCATTAACTTGCCTCCTCAAGTGCCAGTGAGACAATGCGAGTCATGTGGGTTTCCGGGCCGAATACTTGAAGCGGAATACCTATCCGATCTCCTAGGCGGCGCATATCCTGTAGTCCTTCTGTGTAATTTGGCCCCCCACGTCGCACGTAGATTCTCACATTGTTCTCGCGCAATTTGCCCTTGTAGTCTTCAAGTGCTTTGATGATTCCCGTGAAAGTCTTGGCCACATCGGTGAAATTGGCTATTCCCCCGCCGATCAGCAGGAACTTCGGCTTGCCCTGTGGATCGGGTTTCCGGGTCATGAGATCGAGAATAGTTTTCGTATAATCGTAGGTCTCCTGGGTTGTTGGATTACCAGAGTATTCACCGTAATTGGCCAGTTCCTTGGTGTATCCGAGGTCCACCACTGTGTCAGCATAGATCACGCTTGCCCCTCCTCCGGCAGCAAGGTTCCATACCCGCCCGTCAGGGTTCAATAGGGTCAGCTTTAGTGATGCGCCCGTTTTCTCATCCAGAGATGCTATATAGGCCTCCTCTGGTGTCGAGATACTTCCAAAGGGTTTAGGAAACTCTATCTTTCCCCACTTTTCTGCACACTGGAAGGCAGCAGTATCATCCAGCTTGGCAACCGTGTCCAACGGCACAAGCATTCCCTGATTGAAGGCGATGGGGTTGAACTCGAGGTAGGCAAAGTAGTATTCGCAATAGATTTGATACAGTGCCTTGATGAACTTGGCCACGGTATTTCTTTCTTGCATCTCTGGTAGGTGTGAGGAAAGATCGATCTTGGATGGATCATCGAGTACGGGCACCTCAATAGTTGCTACGGAATCCCAAACCTCCTCGATATCAACCCCGCCATGGAGCGAAAAATGAATAACATCGGCATCCGCCTTGGAGGTGAACGCCAAGTAATACTCATCTTTGTGTGGTACAAACGGCTCTATGAGAAAGTGGGTGAGAACGCCGGTTGTTTCGCCGGTAGTCTGTACTATCGAAACCTGTTTATTCATGCGTTCTTTGATCCAAGACCGTGCTTGGTCGTAGGTTGCATCAACAAGCAGGAGTTTGTTCTTTCCGCGCTTTCCAAAGAGCTGATCCGGCTTAACCACTAACTTGGTCTGATTAAGCCACTTGTTATCCTGAGCTAGCTTATCAAGATCAGTGTTGGGGGTTACAAGTATGAGGCGATCATCGGCGTGGAAAAGCCCCTCAGAGTACTCTGGTAGTGCTTTGTTGATCAGCCTCTTGGCGTCATATTCGCGTATTCCCTTCTTTGCCATTAGCGCACCTTCATGTGCTTTATTATTTCATCCCCAAAGCCAGAACAGGACACCAGTGTGGCGCCCTCCATCTGACGTTCCAGATCATAGGTCACGTGCTTGGACTGGATTGCTCCTATAATTGCTTTCATAACCAGATCGGAGGCCTCATACCACTTCATACAGAGCAGCATTTCCACTGCTGAAAGGATGATGCTTCCAGGGTTCACTTCGTTCTTTCCAGCATGTGAAGGAGCAGTCCCATGGGTTGCCTCGAACAGGCTGACCCTGTTCAAGTAGTTGATGTTTGCCCCTGGAGCAACCCCCAGCCCTCCTACTTGGGCGGCAGCGGCATCTGACATGTAATCACCGTTAAGGTTCATGGTCGCTACTACTGAGTAGTCTTTAGGGCGCAGAAGCATCTGCTGGAAGAATTGGTCTGCTATGCGGTCGTTGAGCAAGATCTTACCTTCAGGAATTTGCCCGGAGTGCTCCTCCCACAGCACATCTTCTGTTATGATCTCCGGAAATTCTTCACCCACTTCGTATCCCCAATCGCGGAAAGCGCCCTCCGTGAACTTCATAATGTTGCCCTTGTGTACCAGGGTAACCCTATCACGCTTATTTCTGATAGCATACTCGATTGCTGATCGTATAAGTCTTTTGGAACCTTCTTCGCTAATTGGTTTCACTCCTATACCGCAGTTTTCCGGGAAGCGAATTGATTTAACCCCCATCTCTTCCTGCAGCCAGGAGATAACTTTCTTTGCCTCCGGCGTTCCAGCTTGCCACTCGATGCCTGCGTAGACATCCTCAGTGTTTTCCCGGAAGAAAACGATGTCTAGATCCTGAGGCCTTTTCACAGGGGCAGGGGTACCAATGTGTCGTACCGGGCGAACGCAAGCGTATAGATCGAGGACCTTACGCAGGGTTACATTTAGACTGCGGATCCCTCCACCCACAGGTGTAGTTAATGGCCCCTTGATGGCTATGTGATGATCGCGAATGGCGTCTATCGTCTCATCTGGAAGGTAAAGTTTCTGTCGTTCCTCAGGTGGAATAGCGGCTATCTCTTCCTGGCTAAGCTCGGGATGATTCTTTGCCACTGCCTCGTCTCCAGCCCATGCTTTTAGCCATTCAATCTTTCTCTTTCCCTTATATGCTATTTCCACAGAAGTATCGACAACTTTTATCATTACTGGTGTAATGTCTTCTCCTATTCCATCTCCAGTGATATATGGGATGATAGGGTGATCAGGCACATTAAGGATCCTGTTAGTGACGGTGATTTTCTCAGGAGCTGTAGCTTTGCTTTGCTTGTTTTGATTCATGTTACCTCCCCACCACAAAGTGGTGTCGGTTTTTATATTTCTTGGGATTGAAATTCGGTACTAATTTTTTTAGCTGTGGCGACAACAAAAGCTGTTATTTTTCTTTGCCGGGCTTCTTCCATCCGTTGGATGGGAGCCGAGATGCTCAGTGCAGCAATGGCCTTTCCTGTTCGTGACATTATGGGAGCGCCAATACCATAAGTTCCGGGGATCACCTCGCCGTCGCTCAGCGCGTAACCCTGCTTTCTTATGTTGGCTAGTTCTTTGAAAAGTATTTCTGCATCAATAATAGTGGTGTCTGAGAAGCGGGGAAGCCCCATATCGGCAATGATCCTTTCTTGCTCTTTGCGGTCAAGGTAGGCCATAAGTATTTTGCCGGATGTTCCAGCATGTAAGGGGAAAATGGCTCCTAGTGCATGCGAAACGCGTAATGAGTGCTGTGCTTCCACCCTCTCAATGCAGACCCCTTGGTTGTCATGCAGAGTAGACAAGCAGATCGCTTCGCCGGTTTGACTTGAGAGTTTGTGCATGAAAGGTATTGCGATATCTTGTAGTCGCTTTTTGGGCACGTTGCGGGCTAGGCTAAGGATTGTCTCACCTAGGTGGTACGTCCCTGTTGTATCCGCTTCTTCAATGAATCCGCTCTTTTTGAGCGCTGATACGTAGCGGTATGTGGTGCTGACGGGAAGCTGCACCGCACCAGCGATATCAGGTATAGACAGGGTGGAAACATCGTCTGAGAATAGCTTTAGTATTTTTACAACCTTCTCTAAAGTAGTGATAGCCTCTCCTCCATGGTGATGTTGGGCTGATGCTTTTCTCCTATAATGTGAGCATAAACTATCTCAAGTTTAGCTATAGATTTGGGGGTTCTCTTCAGCATCATCCTTTGCGCTGTGGTATTATGGTTTACCTGTGTCAGAGCAAGAACCTTACACCGCGTTTTGTATTCCATGGCCATCGCTTGAGTTTAATCTGTGCGCTGATGTTTCTTAGCCGTATAGGCGAGTAGCCCCCCAGCCTTGATCATTTCAATCTCACGTGAAGTTAGGTCATGTCGGACGGTAAAGGTTGTGTTCTTGGTCCTGTTTTTTGCAGATAGCTCTGTTTTAAGATCACTAACGTCTATCTGTAGTTGGTTAGCTTGATCGATATTGTCCGTGTCGCATATAAAAGGAATGATTCCCACGTTTATCAGGTTTGCCCGATGGATGCGAGCGTAGCTCTTGGCCAGTATTGCCTTGATTCCCAATTGCCATGGCCCAAGGGCGGCATGTTCACGGGATGATCCCTGGCCGTAGTTTTCACCGCCCACTATGAATCCTCCTTCTTTCTCAGCCGCACGCGCAGCAAAGGTATTGTCCTCGTAGAAGAAGGTGAACTTCGCAATCTCTGGCAGATTACTGCGTAGATGCTGAGTCAATGGACCTGCGGGCATGATCGCATCGGTGGAGATCCCGTCTCCAACCTTGAGCAGCACCTCGCCCTCAAGCACGGGTTCAAGGGAAGTCTGTGGGGCCAGGGGGACGATGTTTGGTGCCCGTACTATCTCCATAGATTCACCCACTGGGTCCAAGATCAAGTAATCATCTATGTCCAGGTGGTCTACAACGACTTCCACTGGAGGAAGTTCACGCGGGTCAGCGATGTGACCGGTCAAGGCTGAAGCGGCTGCCACCTGTGGACTGCACAGTGCTATCTTGCCGAACTTATTTCCTCCGCGTCCCTGCCAGTTGCGGTTAACCGTGCGAAGCGAGAGATGCCCAGTTCCCGGGACGAACCCGATGCCAATACATGCATTACAACCGGGCTCTATCATTCGCACCCCAGCCTTGGTTAACGAAAGGAAGCTTCCATCCTTCATTAGCATCTCCCACGCCTGACGCGATCCAGGGGAGACTATCACGTCAATATCGGTGCAGATATGCTTGTCCTTCAACATCTCAGCGGCGATCTTCAGATCATAGTAAGAGCCATTGGTGCATGACCCTATGTATACCTGGTTGATCTTCGTGCCGACAACCTCATCGATGTCGAACACGTTGTCGGGCATCCCTGGCATAGCCACTAGTGGCTTTAAGGAGGAAAGATCGATCTCCAGGGTGCAGTCATAGACAGCTCCATCATCTGGCGCAAGCTCTACCCAATCTTGGGCGCGGTTTTGCATCTTAAGGAAAGAAGCTGTGATCTCATCTGAAGGGAAAATGGACGACGTGGCGCCGGTCTCGGTGCACATATTGGTTATTGTTGCTCGCTCCGGTACAGATAGGGTTTTTACTCCTGGCCCAGAGAATTCAATGAAGTGACCAACCCCTCCCTTCACTGAGATGCGCCTCAGTATTTCTAGGGCTACGTCCTTTGCTCCCACAGCATGAGAAAGCCTGCCTGTAAGAACAACATTCATCATCTTTGGAACAATGACGTAGAATAATCCCCCTCCAGCGGCTACGGCTACATCCATTCCCCCAGCGCCGATCCCAAGCATTCCTAGGCCTCCCGCGGTTGGAGTATGAGAGTCGGACCCAAGGAGGGTTTTGCCAGGGACACCGAATCGTTCGTAATGAAGTTGATGGCAAACACCGTTACCATTTTTGGAAAACTTGGCCCCGTAGTGTGAAGCAATTGTCTGTAGAAAAATGTGGTCGTCGCTTGACTCTCCCTTGAAGCCCAGAGATGTGTGGTCAGAATAAGAAACGACCAGTTCTGCCTGCACCTTCTTAAGGTCCAGTGATTCGAATTCCAGCCAAGCCATGGTTCCGGTAGAGTCTTGCGTGAGGCAATGATCGATCTTTATTCCGATCTCCGTTCCTCTGTCGATGGTTCCTTCCTGCACGTGTTCTGCTAGGATCTTTTCAGTTATTGTCATGCTCATGATGACACCTCTCGGGGCAGATTATCACATTGCGATAATCTGTTCTTGTTATATGAGTTAGGATACTGCGATAGTCATAGGTTGTCAAGCATGCTTGGTAGAGGGAAGCATCTTGCCGGTTCTTAAGATGGGCAGAAGCTTCTTCTTTGCGGAATAGCGATATAGACCGGCTAAGATAAAGGTTCTATGATCTATTGGCCGCGATAATCTTCGCCATAATGAGATCGTTTCTAGTTGTTACCTTTATGTTTGTTTCCTCTCCCATTATTGCCCACACCGGCATTCCCATCTGGATCACGGCGGCTGCATCATCCGTAATTTGGGCTTTGACTGTCGATAAGGCCCTGATTATCAGCTTGCGATCAAAGCCCTGTGGTGTCTGCATACGAAGCAGCCTGGAGCGATCTACAGCTTCAGAGCTTATGGGTGATGCTAGTTCTCCTATTCGAATTGTGTCCGTCACGGGAAGCACAGGAACACAGGCACGATGTTCTTTGGTTGCGGCAACAAGACGTGTAATCATATCTCTGGACACGAACGGTCGTGCACCATCATGGATAAGAACAATCGGGCTCTTTGAAGCTCTAACCCCAGCAAGGGAGGAATCCTGCCGTCGAATCCCTCCAAGGACTATTGTTACCGGTTTAGATGCATCCTTGACCAGCCCTGACACAAATTCCTGTTCTGCGTTAGCGGTAACAACGACAATTTCATCTACTTTTTCACACTGCACAAAAGCCGAGATCGTATAAGAAAGAAGTGGGCGGGACCCGATCTCCAAAAAGACCTTGTTTTTGTCCGCCCCAAGCCTTTTGCCTTGACCAGCAGCAAGGACGATCGCGCTAACGCGCATATTCACCGATTACTCCGTAGATACGGTTTCTCCAAGAACGGTCAGATTTTTCCCATCGGGATCGATCATGTACATTCCCCATTTATCCGTCCGGTTGGAGTTGAAGAGGATCTTGTTGTTAGCTGTCCAATAAGGGTTGATATCCTCTCCCTCGTGTGCTGTTATCCTTGTCATTGCAAGGGTGGACAGGTCTATGATGTAAAGATCAACGTTATCTTCGCGATCGGAGGAAAAGACAATTTTGTCTGCCTCTGGTGACCAGCTTGGCGCCCAGTCATCGACTTCGTTTTGGGTTAGTTGTGTAACCTGTCCTGTTTCGAGATCCTTCATAAACAACTCGAATCCCTTCTCCCCCGGTGAAGCATAGGCGATTGTTGTACTATCCGGCGACATTGTTGGTTGCCAGTTTTCTATTTGTAGAGATTCCTGTTGGAAAAGTGAGCACCCAGCAAGAAGAAGGATCATCGCCCCTGCAAATACTATGATGGTAGCTTGTTTCATTATGCCTCCCTTATTGGCTCCAGCGTGGGGCTTCGCCACATGGTTCCACAAACAACATCCGACCGGCTTCTGTCTGTAAGGTGCTTTTCACGGTAGCCTTGATCGTTCGACCTATGTGGCGTCTTCCATTTTCTATCACTACCATCGTTCCATCGTCAAGGTAACCCACCCCCTGTCCAATTTCTTCACCGCGGTCGATAACCTCGATTTCGATCTCTTCTCCAGGGATAAACCTGGGCTTAACAGTGTTGGCAAGCTCGTTGATGTTCAGTACCTTCACGCCTTCCACTTGAGCTACTCGGTTGAGGTTGTAGTCAGTGGTGATTAGTGCTCCGTGTTCTTCCGTGGCTAACCGAATTAGCTTGTGATCAACTTCTTTTACGGAAGGAAAATCCCTGTTTAAAACGTGAATCGCAATTTTTTCATCGTTCATCAATTCCCCCAATATCTCTAAGCCTCGTCGTCCTTTTCTGCGACGGAGGCTATTGGAGGAATCAGCGATATTTTGCAGCTCGGCCAGAACAAATTCGGGGATGATAATCTCCCCCTCAATAAAGCCAGTCCTCACAAGATCGCCAATTCGGCCATCGATTATAACACTGGTGTCAATTATTTTGCTTGATACATTCCCGTTCTTCTTGCGGTCCTGTGGGAGCCTACTTGTTGCTGTACACTTAGCTAATAAAGGCATATCAAGCGTGTAACCGATCATCAAGCCAAGGCCAAGGCTCAGTAAGATCACAATTCCACGCAAGATAGCGGATCCAGGACTAGCGGGAAGGATGAGCGTCAATGCATAGCTAATTAAAAAACCCATAACAACTGCGCTTGCTCCCACTACAATGCTATTACGCAAGCGTAGTGTGGTAGAATCTTGTGCAATCTCCTCCCGAATTCGCCTCCATAGGCTTATACTGATCCAGCACAATATGGCGCCAGCCGCGCCACCAATAACAAGGTTTGTGGCAAAACTTGGAATGTTTCCGATAGATCCTATGATTTCATGTGTAGCTGCCGCTGCAGCGCAAATGCCGATGAATAGGATGTATAATGTCAATGTGTTGGCACCTCCCGTAATTTAATAATTTGGTGAAAGGGAAAATGACGTAAACCGTATCTTTCATCTTCTTCATTTGACGTAGATTGTATACAGCGCTTGACTTAGGTGCAAGATTTTGCTATTGTGTACTGCAATAGCGTACGTCTGGGGTTGATGAGGGGGGAGAGAGCTGATTGTCAATTGGACTGTTCGAGAGATCCTCAAGTGGACGAGGGGATACTTCAGGGCAGCGGGTATTCTTCAGCCTCGATTGGAAGCGGAGATCCTTCTTGCCCATGCCATGGGCGTCGACCGTTTACATCTCTACCTATTTCCCGATACCCCTCTTACCCCAGAAGAGCGAAGCCGGTTTCGGGAGGTCATAAAGAAGCGTAGCTCAGGAGTTCCTCTGCAGTATCTTACTGGGGAGGTGCAGTTCTATGGCCTGAGGTTTCGAGTACGCAAGGATGTCTTTATTCCCCGCCCGGAGACAGAAGAGCTTCTGGAAACAGCTCTTGGATTAGTTCCAAGGGATCGGTGGCTTAACTGCTTGGATTTAGGGACTGGGTCAGGAGTAATAGCGGTTTCGCTAGCTAAATACCTGCCACAAGTCAGGGTAACCGCGGTTGATTTGTCCGTAGAGGCACTGGAGTTAACGAGAGAGAACGCTGAATTAAACAACGTTATTGATCGCGTTGATGTGTTGTGTAGCAATTGGTTTGAGGGCGTTACTGGAAAGTTTGACTTGATCGTGTCAAATCCCCCATATATAGCAGAGGAAGATATGGCAACGCTTCCGGGTGAGGTGAGAGATTATGAACCACACCGTGCCCTTGATGGAGGGGAACAAGGCCTACAAGAAATCGGCAAGCTTATAGGCAACTTGAAGGAGCACATGCAGTCGGGTGCTACAGCGCTATTTGAGATAGGTGATGGACAGGGATCTATGGTCAAGCAAAGTATGGAACAAGCCGGATTGGCAGAGACTCGTGTAGAGCACGATTTTGCGAAGAAAGAAAGATACGTGATTGCCAAATGTCCGTAATTATACAGGTTTCAGAGCTTAGCTTTGTTAGCAAGGACGGAATAAAGGTTCTCGATGACGTTCACCTGTGCGTTAATCGTGGCGACCTGGTTTACCTTATGGGTCCACCAGCAGCGGGAAAATCAGTCCTTCTTGGCCTTCTTGGGACACAGATCGAACCGCAGATTGGACAGATATTGGTCTATGGTCGGAATATTGCCCGCTTGAGCAGGAAGAAAGCATTTGATTTGCGCCGCCAGATTGGTCTGTTGCCTCAAGGATTTATCCCGCTGGAAAGAACCGTAATGGAGAACATGACCTTCAAGATGCGCTGTCTAGGGGACTTTCATGAGCAAGCAGAGGAGAAAGCATTGGCTGCGCTTGATCAGGTTGGGCTGACGTCTAAGCTGACCCAAATGGCCACGGAGCTCGATCCGATAGATTACGCGCGGTTGGGAATAGCCCTTTCTATCTGTGATGAGCCGCTCCTTTTGCTTCTGGATGATCCGTTTGCGGGGCTTTCCTCAGAAGAGCAGGAGCAGCTTTATGAATTGCTCGTGGAGCTCAATAGGCGTGGTTTCACAATACTCGCCACAGGGCGTGACCTGATTGAGAGGCTTAATTCCAATGTAAGGATTGTGGAGCTCGTGGATGGGAAAGTGCAGGAGAAGATATGAGTAAGTTCTTCTTCCTTTTCGGGAATCTGCTTGGGGCGATAAACGGGAAAATCGGTGCGCTCTTTCTTGGTGTTGCTACGCTAGTGCTCATCTCACTACTTATCTTTGCCGGATTCTTCCTGTTTGGCGATACGTCAAGAGCCAGTGATTCACCTGCGCTTGCTCCTGGTGAGCTGGTGGTCTATCTCTCGCCGCAGCTCTCATCTGACGATGTACAATCTCTATACCGGGAGATCAGAGAGATGCCGCAGACAGAGGAGGTCAATTATCGGTTTGCCCAGGATCTAGGGCTTGACCAGGCTGGTGGCGTGTTTATTGTGCAGGCCGCAAGTGCTTCTGCTGCTAGAGCTATCCAGCAATCTGTCAGCCCATTGCCTGGGGTAACTAACATCGATTCCTTCACACAAGAACAGGCAGATGGCGTATCTCTCTCCCGCTCGTTGTGGATTGGGCTCCTTATCGGTCTCATAGTTTCCGTTACTGCCAGTTTGGCGCTTGCCCGACACTCGTTCTCGCTGTTATTGGAGAGCTTCTCGGCAGAGATAAGGCTTCTGAGATTATCCGGCACTCCTTCCTGGGTTTTCCAAGGCCCAGTGGTGGCTTTGGGGGTGCTATGCGGGGTACTAGCAGCTATGTTGCTGGTTGTTATTGTTTATTTGTTTCATTTTTTTGTAGTTAGCAATCCGCAAGCAGCAGTTAATGCTGCCCGCGGACTTCTTCAGCCAGAAAGAGTAATACTAGTTAGCCTCCTAGGCTCGCTGGTTGGGGTGATCCTGGGGGCACTGATTGGAATTTTGGGTGCCAGCCTTACAAGCAAGGAAAGATTTCAAGTTTACTCGTAGCGTAACGCGTCGACTACAGGAAGCCGAGATGCTCGCCACGCTGGCCACAGGCCAGCAAATGCACCCAGAGAGAATGATCCAATGAGGGTGATTATGATTAGAGATGGGCTGGCAACGACGGCCATCTGTATACCAAAATAACGCCCGATGATCACGGACGCTGCTGAGCTGAGGCCGAGCCCCAGGAGGGTCCCGACAATTCCTCCAACTAACCCCATCAAACCGGACTCGATGAGGAATATCGTTAGGATATGCGAATTCTTTGCCCCCACAGCCTTCATTACACCGATCTCCTTGGTCCTCTCTAGAACGGACGTGAACATGGTGTTCATTACCCCGACCCCCCCTACTAGAAGCGCGATGCCTGCTATCCCGGCTAGAAATGCGCTAACAGTAGAGGTCATTGTCCCTATTGCCTCAGAGATATCACTGTAGGTTATTGCTGATATCTCTGATCCACGCACGGTAAGTTCCTTTTCTACACGTTGCGCTACCTCATTTACATCAAACCCGGGCTGAGTTCGGACAAGTGTTACAAGCACGTCTTTGTCTTCTCCCCAGAGCAACGTCATTGTATCATAAGGAACATATATAGTGTCCTTATTCTGTCCAGCAGACATTCCAGTAGCAAAGCCTGCGCCGGATTCGGTTTCCTCCTGGTTATCTGTGGTTTTCATGATTCCTATGATTACGAGATTCAGTTCTTGATTCTCATCTCCCGCAACCATTATCAGATCACCTACTTGCGCTCCTAGTCGCTCTGCAATCTCATTGCCCAAAACAGCAACTTCCGTATCCCCGGGAAGGAATAACCGTCCTCCTGGTTCTACCTCGAGCTCTCCTGTATAGGACACGAACTCCGTCATCAGCTCCGTTGATAATCCCATTACCGGAAGAAAACCCTGAGTCGATGATCCATCTGCTCTTGACGGCCCTTGGACAAAAGCAGTCTGTTGCCTAACAGCTGCGGCTATCTTCACTCCCGGGACGGATTTAAGGTATTCAAGATCAAGCCTGTACTCTTCAGTGCTCGAACGTGGCCCGCCACGGGTGAAGGCTTCTTCTGGTATAAGAACGAATGTGTCAACCCCGAACACCCCTGCCACTTGCTGTTTGATTGTTTCGTCAAGACCTAGGCCTATCGAGATTAGCGCTACTACCGCAGTGATCCCGATGAATACTCCGATTACAGTTAACCAACTGCGCATCTTACGATGGGTGATGCTTCGCGCTGCCAACATGAGGAAGTCTTTAAGCATTGCGCACCTCTTCCAGCACGCTGCCATCCCGGAGGCGTACTATTCGGCTTGCTATTGCTGCAGCGTCAGGATCATGGGTTACTATGACTACGGTCTTTCCATCCTCCGTACAGAGAATCTGAAGCAGCTCCAAGATCGTGGCTCCGCTCTCTGAGTCCAGATTCCCTGTAGGTTCATCAGCCAGAACGATCTCCGGATCGTTTGCCAGGGCACGCGCGACCGCCACACGTTGGCGCTCACCTCCAGACAATTCGTTTGGTCGATGATGAACGCGATCTTTCAAGCCTACCTTCGTGAGTAGGTTGATCGCTCTGCGAGCCCTTTCTTTCCTTTTGACCTTTTGGAAGATCATCGGTAACTCAACATTTCTTTGTGCGCTCAAGGTTTGCATTAGGTTAAAAGTCTGAAAAACAAAGCCGATCTTGCGACCACGCAACTCCACCAGTTGTCTCTCACTTAGAGAACTAATACGCGATTCTTCAATCGAAGCTTCACCGGATGTTGGGATGTCTAGGCAACCAAGAATGTGCATCAGTGTTGATTTGCCTGATCCTGAAGGCCCCATGATGGCTATTATCTCCCCTTTGTTAATATCAAGATCGAGGCCCCGCAGAGCCCGTACGACAGTTTTTCCCAGCCTGTAATCCTTGGTTATCCCCTCGAGTTTTAGTACCGGCATACCTAATCCTCCGCTGGCGTGAATGAATATTCCATCAATTCCATCTTGAGGCTGATCATCCACTGCCCGTCGCGTAGCTCCTCAACTTGCACTAGAGGAAACATGTACATTGGTTCAGAGATGCCAAATGCGATTGTAATTTTGGTGTCTTGTTCGGAAGGGTCGAAGAATATGCCCTGCAGGCATTGCACACCAGCAATTTCTGTGTTTGTGATATCCTTAAATTCTCCTCCACCAGGGAGGATATAGTCATTGTCCGGTCTTAGGTGAGATCGCTGCCTCATGAGTGCTTGCAGCGGTGAATAAGTAACACTTTCTCCTCCCGCGTATGACATCTGGGCACCGGTGAATAGGAAGCCAAAGCCGGCGAGTTGGTCTGATGTGCCGGTTGCTTCTATATTCATGGCGATAGTGTAATCATCACCGCCACGCGAGGTTATAGAAAGGC
Source organism: uncultured Thermotogae bacterium (assembly GCA_964552295.1). Taxonomy (GTDB): domain Bacteria; phylum Bipolaricaulota; class Bipolaricaulia; order UBA7950; family UBA9294; genus M55B144. Next base: position 16,339 of record CAZKFV010000080.1, read on the forward strand.
CAAGCAATTGGGGGTTTTCCATTTCTTCAGTAGTTATCTTGTAAGTCATTATAGTCTTTCCGATAGGAAAGTCATCCAGGTCTGATTGCGCGAGCACCGTTAGGCTAATAGCAATTATCACAAGCACAAAGGTTAATCTAGTTACTCTTTTCATCTTGGCCCCCTAACTTGGTAATTTGTTCATCAGCAAAATCCCGGTTATCCGAGAATTCATCATTGCACATCGCCATATTATCATTCAACCTTAGTAACAGATTACGCAGGATGTCACGCTCTGCTTCTGAGTATAGTGAACAGATCTCTTTCTCAATTAACTTGAATGCGCGCTTTACTTCTTCTTGTAGCTTTTCTGCTTTCCTGCTGGGGCTTATTCGCACCATCCTCTGATCCTTATGATCGCGCGTGCGGGTGATCCATCCATCTCGCTCCATTCGCTGTAGGACGCTGGTAACTGCAGCTGGGCTGGCATTCATCTCTTTTGCTATCTTCGATTGGGGCACATTCCTTCGCCCGTGCAGGATAATTAGAACCTGTCCTTGGGTAGAGGAGATCCCTGTTTTCTCAACATACGCGCGGCCCCGCAAAGCTGCTAGGCGACATACGTTTGTCAATAATCGCACCAGTGACATTTCCGCGGGATCAGTTGTATTCCAGGGCACTTCTTAACCTCTATATAATTAGTATGTTGATTATTAACAGGCGAAATAATAACCAGCAGTAGACTGCATGTCAAGCGAAGTTGTTAGCCAGGATTACCTGGGGTTATGCCTGACGCGATGCAGCATGCGGCCAATTCCTTTGTGGAACAAGTAGATTATTCCGCCAGTGACGATAAGCATCTCGAAGAACTTGTATGACAGAGAGAAAGCAACAGCTCCATCCTTAGCGATACCAATAATGGCAAATATACCTATAAGTGCGGCCTCCGCGGTTCCTAATCCCCCTGGCGTAATCCAGAACACAGTTGACATTAGGATGTTCAAGGTGAATACCAAGGATAGCTGTGGAAAGCTCAGAGTCGTTTGCGCAGAGAAGAAGAAGAAAACAAGAGGGCGTATGTACATTAAGAAGTTGGCTATCAACTGGATCAACAGTGCTAGAACTGTTGCCCTCCAGTGCTTGGTAAACGCTGTGTATACATCATCCTCTGTTTCTGCAACCTTGACAGCTGCTCTTTCTAGCCCTGCTTGCCAACGCTTGAAGATCCTTCCCAGCGCGCGGATAGCGTTGCTGATCCATTTGAAATTGCCCGCGAAATCAATGAGGCCAATAATGATCCAAAAGCAGATAAAAGGAACGCCGATAAGCACAGCCTGTCTCTCCATGAGCGTTACTCGGGGAGAGATAAGCGCGAAGACCCCCCCAATCAGTATGAAAAAGACAATGCTTAACCCACCTAAGAAGCGTTCGACAACTATGGTTGCGAAGATACGGGTGACTGGGGCAGAAGAACTATCGGCGGCAATTAGGGCTCGCACTGGCTCTCCACCGAAGTATAGTGATGGGGTCATATAGCTAACAGCAAAACCGCTGAGGCGAGCACCGACGGCGCGGTGCAGAGGAATCTGGACGCCATAGGCACGAAGGATTACCCACCAGCCGACAATCCACATTATCAGAGTGACAAAAACGTTGCCCGCTAAGGCCGCTATCCCTATTGCCTTCAAGGAGCTTATCTCCTCTAAGGTGTCTGCCCATCCAACATAGTAAAAGACGCCTCCCAGGAGGCCGACTCCTAGAAGGAGGGACATAGTGATACTTAGAATCTTTTTTGCCTGTTTATTCATGTCAGCATACTAGTGCATAGTTCATTTCGCATACAACCTCAGTGTAGATACCCAAGGCCTTTAAGTCTCCGCTGGAGCTCTACCTCCTGCCCTGGTTCTCTTTCTGATCCATCTTCTGCTTCTAAGGGTTCCTTTTCACTGTACTGGGGTGGGCGAGAAGTCAAGAGCTTGGATGTTAATGCTTCCTTCCATAGGGCGCCGTCCATGTACTTTGGGATCGGGCAATTTAGCAGATAAAGGATGTTAGCAGCCAAATCCACAAGCCGCGCGCCAGTTAGCTTGAAACCAGAGCGGAACGGTTCTCCTACTGCTGTAACAACTCCCTGCATGCGGTGGTTCCCATGCATGAGTGCATGATCGAATAAGTGGTTGGAGTAAAAACCTGAGGCCCCGCTCCCCATGGTTCGCAAGTCTCGTGGAAGGAAAACTATATCTGGGGCTTCTTCAAGCATCGGACCGTGGTAAATCTCTTCTCGACGCATCACATCCCCGCACAATTTTTCCCCAGTATGCGGATTGACCACCTTATTAAGCTTTGTCATAAGCTCGCTGATGAGTTTCTCGGCTTCTGTCTCGGTTACGATTCCTTCTGGCTCGCGTCCGACGCGGTTTAGGCGAATATGGCCCACATCAGCGTGGGAATACGCGCTGGTGGCTTTCCAGTCTACGTCATTGAGAGAAAGAAAGAGCGAGTTTATCAATCTGGCTAGCCACCCCTCTCCAACTGCATCGAAGAATGAGTTCACGGCACCAAGCCTGTAAGCCAGGGGATAGAATAGGATGCCTAGACGGGCCAGGCGACGTTGTGTGAATCCAAGTTGAAAAAGCGTTTGCTTTATTCTCCTTCCCATCCCTTCTTTGAGCCTCAAGTATCCCTGGTTCATAAGCCAGGTGTTTATCGAGAAAGTATAGTCTTGGGGACCCATTCCGTGATCGGATAGGAGAATAATAGTCGCTTCGCGTTTTCTCGCCTCCTGAGCGAGAAGGCCTACGCTGTGATCTACCTCTTTGAAGATCTCAAGTAAGGGCTTATTGTTATTTACTCCCCATAGGTCGTGCTGAGCTTTGTCAGTTGCCTGGAAATGGATCATTAGCAAGTCCCAGTCTTCCTTTTTTGAGAAGTAAATAGCAGCTTGTGTTCGTCCGCGAACACTTGAACGCAACGAAGCAAGCTTTGCTCTTAATGTAACCAGATGGGAGCACTCCGGAAAGAAGCGATACCCAGGAGCAGCGTCAAGTAGCTCGGCGTAGGCCTCCGGAGGATAAGACGGCGTCTTGTCAGTCTTGGGCACTAACATTCCTGGTATGATCACGCCGTTTACCTTTCGGGGTGGATATGTAAGAGGAAGCCCTATGCTCACCACCCTCTTGCCATCATCGCTTGCCAGCTCCCACAGTGTGGGATACCTAATATCGCTAGCATCAACCACAGATATCCCGTACTGGCGGCGTTTTGTCCATCCTAGGACGCCATGCTTACCTGGGTTAACCCCTGTCTGAAATGTAGACCAAGCAGGGCCAGTGAGCGGGGGAATAGTACTAGTTAACTCCCCGGATGCACCTTGGGAAAAAAGCTGCTGAAGGTTAGGTAGATAGCCAGCTTCTAGCCATGGGGTTATAAGAGGGAAGCCCACACCATCAAGAGCCAATACAAATACCCTATTTTTCATTTAAGTACCGCCTTGTAAGCGTTTATCAGGCATTGGCCGACGGTATCGAGCGAGTGGTGCTGGGCTATCTGGCTACTCGAAATAGATGATTCTTGGCCGGATATTAATCTGTGAATAGCCGAAGCAAACTCCTCAGGGGATTCTCCCATCAGACAATTAACGCCTTCTTCTAGCCAACCGTTGTAAACTGGCAACCTGCGCACAACTAAAGGTAGCCCAACTGCTGATGCTTCTAGTATTACCAAGCCTAATGACTCAGAATAAGAGGGATGAAAGAGTATATCGCAGCCGCAGTATGCTTGCTCCATATTAGCTTCGAACCCTAGGAAGTGTAGGTTGCTTGGAGGATGCTTCAACATCCTGTTAAAACCTGGATCATAAAAGAGTAAAGGGCTGACTTTGGGCCCAACCCACAGGAAATCATAATCTGGCAGCGCCCACGCGACCTCAAAAAAGGCATCTACCCCTTTTCTAGGAATGATCTGACCGGCTGAAAGGATGGCCGGACGGGTGAGATTATGATTGCGCCTGTAGTCAGCTCGGCTCTTGTGGTTGAACGAGAAACGCGCAAGATCTATTCCTCCGGAAAAGACGTGAATAGGCTTTTCAGGGACAATTTGCCGTAAGGCAGCTGCTGTTTGTTTTGATGGTGCTATCACTAGGTCAACGTGATGGGTAAACCAGCTCAGGTAACGGTGGTAAGGGGCCACAAGGGCTTTTGACATGGTGAATGCTCCACGGATCAAGTCAGGTGTCGTGTGGACAGTAAGCGCTACTGGGCGACCAAGTCTATGAGCAAGCCTTGCATAGTGAAGTGAGCGGGGACCGACCCACTGCAGATGCAGGAGGTCATACTCGCCTTTAGGGTCACTTACAACTTCTACCCCTTGGGCTTGTAGAGAGCGGACCGTATTACGTGTAGCTACACCGATTCCAGATTGATCCACTAACCCTCTCACTTCTAGATATGAACAAACCTTTATCTTTGATTCTCCTTGCCCGTAGTTTAGGAGGGAAGGCTACCTGATACTAACTCACCTGTCAACAGATATTCCACAATGAGTGTTTTCTGTGGCCGCAGATTTTCTCGGGCTAAAACCTTGTCTTAGATCAGTGGTGATATCTATCCTCATTAATCGTAAACTCGTTTTCATTGATGGCCTTGTTATAGGTTGGTCGGTACACTTAGTGACCCAACTGTGTGAGAGATTTGTCTGTGGAGGAGGTACAAGTGAGCGAACCAATGCTTGTGATAATGGCAGCTGGGATCGGAAGCCGGTACGGAGGGCTGAAGCAGATTGATCCGGTTGGCCCCAACGGAGAGATGATCATTGACTATTCAATTTATGATGCTGTACAGGCGGGGTTTAGAAAGGTGGTCTTCATAGTAAGGCAGGAAATACTGGAGGAATTCTCTACGCGGATCGGTAACAAGCTAGAGGGCAAATGTGATGTATCCTACGTCATTCAGCGGCTTGATGACATTCCAAGAGGGTTTTCTGTCGCTGCCAAACGGTCAAAGCCTTGGGGAACTGCGCACGCCGTTTTTGCCTGCCGGGATGTTATAGATGCCCCATTTGCGGTGATCAATGCTGATGACTTCTACGGGCGTGCTTCTTATCAGATTCTTCATAGTTACTTGCTGAGTGCGCGTGACAGCGAAGATAAGTACGATTACTGCATGGTCGCTTACCGTCTTGGAAATACTCTCACCTCTCATGGCCATGTGGCGCGCGGAATATGCACAGTGAGTAGAGATGGGTATCTGACTGACATACGTGAGCGCAAACAGATCCAGCTTTTCGATAGCGGGGTTCTTTACACCGAGGATGGAGAAAACTGGGTGGAAATCTCCCCCGAAACTCCCGTCTCAATGAATATGTGGGGTTTTACGCCGAGTTTGATCCCCGAGCTTGAAACACGCTTTGCCCTCTTTCTGAAGCAAATGCCTGACCCGGCGAAGAGTGAATACCTCTTGCCCGAGTTGATTAGCGACTTGATTGCCGAAAGGCGCGCACGGGTTTCCGTTTTGCCCACAACTGAGGAGTGGTTCGGCGTTACTTACCGAGATGATCGAGCAGAGGTGCGGGAAAAGCTTCGAGGGTTCATACAACAGGGACTATACCCCACCGAACTCTGGAGGTAAAGCGAAGCCTTTCTAGTAGTTATTGTGCAGCTTGCCTATCCGCCCCCAGGGATCAAAAGCCATAAGTTGAAGACACGGTAGTTGACCATACAATTAAATATCCGGGGAGATGATAATGAATCTAGCCCTACTCTTGCTAATTGCCTATTTGTTAGGAGCGATACCTACTTCAGTGATCTTTGGCAAATCGGCCAGAGGGATCGATATTCGCAAACATGGCAGTGGAAACGCCGGCGCCACAAACACATGGCGGGTTCTAGGCTGGAAGGCTGGGGTGATCGTGCTAGCGCTTGATGTTAGTAAAGGGGTGGTAGCAGCAGCGTTAGTTCCTTTAATCAGGTTTGAGCCATTGCCGGTAACTGGTGCTGTAGTTGCGATTCTCTGTGGCCTGGTAGCAGTTATCGGGCATGTATATCCTGTTTACATAGGCTTTCGGGGAGGAAAAGGAGTAGCCACCGGAGCAGGGATGCTTGTAGCAATTGCCCCTATACCTATAGGGATAGCCGTCGGTGTATTCTTGTTGTTTCTTTGTTTGTTCGGCATGGTGTCTCTTAGCTCAATCCTAGCGGTGGTGTCTGTTCCGATCAGTATCGCTGTCTCCAACGCCTGCTTTGGCACTAAGTATCACGTGCTTCTTCTTGTTATTACTTGTGCTCTTGCGATATTCATTGTCTATAATCACCGCAGCAACATTAACCGTATCATCCACAAGAATGAAAGCACACAGCGCAGCGTGCAGCTTTGGCGGCGAATTTTGCGTCGATAACGCGCTTTTTTAATACACCTAGCTGTTTGAGTATAGGCCAGAAATTCCAATACAGATCAGTATTTGACCTATGCGAAGTTGCAGGCTAGAATTTATAGTGGTTTAGCAAGGAGCAAAGAGTGGATAAAGACCCATTGAAAGATCTTCGTAATAGAAATTTGAGAAACATCGCCCTAATTACGGTGATTGTGATTATTGGCCTGATAATCTTCCAATCCTGGTTTGGCGGTGATTCTGCTGACCAGGAAGTTAACTATACCCTGTTCCGTAGCCTGGTATCAAGCGGGCAGATAGCTTCAATTGAGATTCAGGACAATCAGGGCACAGGGCTGATGACGGATGGAAGCAAGTTCAAGGTTGAGCTTCCTGATGATAAGAGCCTGTTCGAGCCGTTCCTGCGCGAGCATAATGTGCAGATTAAATATGCCCCTCCATCGAACAGTGGGGCGCTTATCTCCATTTTGATATCCATTCTCCCAATTGGATTGTTGATTGTTGTTTGGATCTACATCATGCGAAAGACCCAAAGCGGCGGGGCGATGTCTTTTGGGCAGTCAAAAGCAAAGTTAGTACACCCAGAGTCAACCAAGGTAACATTTGCAGATGTTGCCGGAATTGATGAGGTGAATGAAGAGGTTGAGGAGATTATTGACTATCTAAAAGATCAGAAGCGCTTTGCCAAACTAGGAGCGGAAATACCTAAAGGAGTACTGCTTGTTGGTGCTCCTGGAACGGGTAAGACGCTTTTGGCTAAGGCGATTGCCGGTGAGGCACACGTTCCGTTCTTTTTCATCAGTGGATCAGACTTTGTAGAGATGTTTGTTGGGGTAGGTGCTGCGCGAGTACGCGACATGTTTGAAAAGGCAAAGGCTAGCGCGCCTTGCATCATATTCATAGATGAGATTGACGCTGTTGGGCGCAAGAGAGGTGCTGGCCTTGGTGGTGGACACGATGAAAGAGAGCAAACGTTGAATCAACTCTTGGCTGAGATGGACGGTTTTCAGCCCAACAAGGGGATCATTATGCTTGCCGCGACTAATAGGCCTGACGTGCTCGATCCTGCACTCCTGCGTCCAGGGCGTTTTGATCGACGAATCACGGTTCCTCGACCAGAGTTGAAGGGAAGGGAAGACATTATCTCTGTTCACCTGAGAGGAAAAACGCTGGCCCCAGATGTTGATCCGGCTGTTCTGGCTCGTCAGACACCCGGGTTTGTGGGAGCTGATCTGAAAAACCTGTGTAACGAGGCCGCACTGCTTGCTGCGCGGGAGAACAAGTCTATCATTGAGATGTCCGACTTCGAGGAGGCCATCGATCGCGTAATTGCAGGGGTGAGAAGGAAGGGTATTGTTCTCTCCAAGGAGATCCGCGAGCGAATAGCTTACCATGAGTCTGGTCACGCTCTCCTTGGGGAGCTGCTTCCCAAGGCTGATCCTGTACACAAGATTTCCATTATCCCCAGAGGAGATGGCTCACTAGGCTTCACGCTGCAGCTCCCGCTGGAGGAGAAATACATCGTTTCAGAGGAAGAGCTCAACGATAAGCTTGTGACCCTTTTTGGGGGGCGTGCCGCCGAAGAGATCGTGTTCAACAACTTCACTACAGGGGCCTACGACGACCTGAAGCAAGCCACTAAATTAGCTAAAAGGATGATTGTCGAGTACGGAATGAGCAAGACTCTGGGTCCAATTAGCCTTGCCCGAGACCACGTAGATGTTTTTCTTGGCGAGGAAATAGTAAAGAGCAACGAACATTCTGAGGACCTGTCAGCATTGGTAGACAACGAAATCCGCAGGCTGATAACGGACTCTTATAAAAAAGCCAAAGACCTACTTAGAGAACATCGCGCGATGCTCGATCGATTGGCGAGCACTCTCCTGGAAAAGGAGATAATTGCAGGCGTTGAACTGCAGAAGCTGTTTGCCTCGTTGCTACCAGAACCAGCACCTTAATCCTGTGCAGGCAAAAGAAGTAGTAATCCTTGGCTCCACTGGGTCAATTGGGACCCAGACCCTTGATGTAGTAGATCGTCTCAATAGCGCTGGGCAGCCGATTAGAGTTCTTGGTTTATCCGCAGGCACAAATATCAATGTTCTCAGCAAGCAAATAGAGCGGTTCTCTCCACGTGTAGTTGCTGTTTCGCAAGAAACGGCTGCGGAAAAATTGAAGGAACGTTTTCCAGCCTTGAAAGTTCTTTTTGGAACCGATGGCCTAGAGATACTTGCAAGCCTGGCCGATGCTGATTTAGTAGTAAACGCTCTAGTGGGGGCTATAGGCCTTTTGCCGACGCTTGCCGCACTTAATAGTAACCATACATTAGCGCTTGCCAATAAAGAGAGCATGGTGATTGGCGGAGAGCTGGTCAGACAGGTAGTTAACGAGACGAACGCTACACTGCTTCCCATAGATAGTGAGCACAATGCGATCTTTCAGAGCATGCATGCAGGGAAGAATTCAGAGATTGAAAGGATAATCATCACTGCCTCTGGCGGACCGTTCCTTAACACCCCTATTGAAAAGTTGGCAAGTGTGAATTCACAAGATGCATTGCGTCATCCAAATTGGTCAATGGGATCGAGGATTACGATTGACTCTGCAACGATGGTCAACAAGGCTTTTGAGGTTATAGAAGCTCACTATTTGTTTGATGTTGCCTACGAGAAGATTGAACCTGTTATACACCCTCAGTCTGTGATCCATTCTATGGTTGAATATCGTGATGGCTCGATAATTGCTGAGCTTGCCGCTTCAGACATGCGTATTCCTATACAATACGCGATTATGTATCCAGAGCGCATCGACACAGAGCTTCCGCGCCTTTCTTTAGAAGAGCTTTCGCAGTTGTCGTTTGAGCCTCTTGATATGATGCGCTATCCTGCGTTTGATGTCGTCCTTAAAGCAGGCATTTGTGGAGGTACCGCGCCAGCGGCACTGAATGCAGCTGATGAAGTGCTTGTAAAAAGCTTCTTACAGGGAGAAATCAGATACACGGATATAGCTAATGGTCTAAAGAAGATCTTTGACTTGTGGCTTGGGCGCGAGGAGCACGTTAGAAGTGATTTGCTTAGGCTTGAAAACATAATGGATATCGATAGCTGGGCCCGCAAAGAGGCAACGGCGTTGAGGTTTAATAGGTAACATAGGAGGAGAGGATGGAGATTACTGAGAAGGGAATCCTTGAAAGTCTTGAGCAAGTGATTGACCCTGAACTCGGGGTCAACATAGTAGCCATGGGGCTCGTGTACAACGTACAGATTGAAGGAAATAAGATCAGCGTAGATATGACCTTGACTAATCGGGGTTGTCCTTTGGCAGGCATGCTTGCCGGAAGTGCTGAACAGGCTATTCGTGAGTCGTTTCCAGAAGCGGACGTAGAGATCAGCGTTGTGTGGGATCCGCCTTGGACCCCCGACATGATGTCAGAGGAGGCTAAACAGCACCTGGGGCGCACGGGTTAATCATGCACCTTCCTTGACAACAGCTGCCACAACCCGCTTAAGCGAACGAATGCAAGGTATACTACAATGGCAGCGATCATCGGAAAAAGGACGGTCATCCATTCGCCTGTTGCCACGGCTTGTGTGCCCCACGCGGCGGCGAAGGCAATTCCTGTTCCAAGCGAGATTTTTGCTAGACGCGGGCCGATAAGTACAAGTGAAGCAAGCTCATGCCTTAAGAACGCTGCAAGGATAACCAGGTTTACCAAGCCAGCTATCGAAGTAGCCAGCGCCAATCCACCAACGCGCAACGGCGTAACCAACGTAATATCGCAGATGACATTTGCCGCCACCGCACAGACTGAAGCGACAAGCGGAATCCTTGTTCTCCCGAGAGCGTAATAGGCCCTGGTGAGGATGAAGACCAAGCCATATGGGAGTACTCCAACAAGGTAGAACGACAAGGCGAGCCATGTGCGAGAGCTGTCCCCGGCAGAGAAGCTCCCGTGTTCGAAGAGCAGATGTATAACACTTGGCCCAATTGCGTATAGGCCAGCCATTGCCGGCAGAAGGATCAGTGCGCTCGTGCTTATACCATCCGAAAGATAAGCGGAGAATTCCCTCGTCTCACCACGGGCTACCGAAGCGGAAAAGCGGGGTAAGAGGGCGCTGGCGATGCTTACTGCAAAAATCCCAAGCGGGAGCTGAAAGAGGCGCATTGCATACTGTAGGGATGATATTCCACCGTCGCCAAGGTGTGAGGCAAGCTTGTTGTCGACCAGTAGATTTATCTGTGTTACCGCAAGGCCAAGAATTGCAGGAAGCATCAGGCATGCCATTCTGCGCACGCCTGGATGGAGAGGCCATATGATAAATCGGAATCGAAAGCCCGTCTTTCGCAGATGGGGTATCTGAGAGATCAGCTGACCCGCTCCGCCGATAATGACTCCCAAGGCTAGCCCGTAGATTGGGTTTCTTGGAAACAAGGAAGAAAGAAAAAGGGCCCCCAATATCATTCCTACGTTGAACCAGACAGGCGCGAATGAGGGTGCAAAAAAGCGGTGATGAGCATTCAGGATTCCCATAAACACAGCAGCGCCCCCTACAAGCGCGATGAACGGGAAGATAATGCGAGCAAGAGAAATTGATAGGGCCAGTTTTTCGGCTCCAAATCCGCTTGCCAGAAACGGGAGGTATACGGGGGCCAAATAGATGCCTGCGCCAACAATGATAGGGAACACCACAATAAGGATGGACAAAACGTTGCTTGCTAGACGGTTTGCGTCGCTTTCTTTTAGCATAGAATCTGTATAAACGGGTATGAATGCGGTGGATAAAGCTCCCTCTGCAAGTAGTTGTCTGAGAAACACGGGTAAGAAAAAGGCTATCAGAAAAGCATCGTAGGCCCCACTTGCTCCAAACTTGTTTGCTATAGTTACGTCACGAAAAAGCCCGAAAATGCGCGAGATAGCCGTTGCTAAAGCCATCAGTAATGTATCGCGAGCAAGCGATCTCATTGATCGATCGGTACGAGCAAGAGTCCAACCGCTACCTTTCCGCCGGAGGAAATCTCTCGATAGGTTGATTGGTAAGTGAATACCAGCGAGCCTGAATCTTCACCGTTGAAAGCAATAGCGTTCTTCAGTTTCACTGGCACCATGTCTAGAACATCATGAAGTCCGGCTAAGTTCGTTCCAGCGCTTGTGGCATTTTTTACAACAGCCATAAGAATTAACCCCCCGTACCAGTCCGTGGCGAGCACAGTGCATGCAGTAAGCCTATCTACCATGTATAAGTCAGCATCGGCGCCCTCTTCTGTTGGGGTTAACAGCTTATTGCCATTCAGGTAGAGGAGTGTTCCGTCACCCACAGCGTTTGTAATGAAGTGCTGCGCCCCATCCACCCTGAGTTCCAAGCTTACCGTGTCGCCCACAACAAGCGATGCTAGGCGATCACTGGCGCTTCCACATGCCACGACAAGTTCTGCTTGTGGGTCGGTGACAACGTACGGACCTTGCTGTAGAGAGGCAACACGATCACTCTTGATCTTTAAGGTGAGGAAATACTCACCGAAACCACGCGATACTGGCCCAGAATATCCGGCTGTGTACATAATGACCTCTCTGGGCTCAATCGGCCGGTTTAGGTCATCGATCAAGACCTTGGTGTCTTCGGTACACAGGTAGAGAGAGACCTCCGGATTGAAGAAATTAAGTCTTCCTAATATGTCAATGCCCAGTGCTGCCCGGTCCTCGTAGTCTAACCTCAAAGCCTGACCGTCGATGATTACTAGGCCAGCTGGGATATCCGTTTCAGCGTCGTAGGAATTTGCGTTTATTGCTGCTTGTGCCCTATGAAATCGCGCCATCTTTTCAAGAGAGCAAAGTGGCCCGACACCATCTAGGCAGACTGCTGGAAGAAGCTTGAAGTGATCGCGCCATTCGTCGATGTATAGGTATTTCAAAATTACTGGCTTATCTTGTATATTCATGCTAAGCGCGTGATATGTTATGTAAGGCGAAATTCGCTCTTCAGTCTCCGCGAAGGCTGTTTGGTTAAAGCTAAATGAAATGGAGTACACGCCCTCAGCAATAAAGCGCTTTATTCCAACTGCTGATTCGTGTGAAAGGATAATGATCAAATCAGCCGTGTAATCACTACTTACAGAAAGGGCAACTGACTTTATTATATCGCTTTTCGGGATGATCTGTTGGGGCGTCGCGTCTAAAACGCAGTGATAAAAACGTAGGTGCAGGATATTGGGTTCGGTAGGAAGCTCTTGGTAAGGCGCAAAGGCGTCAAAGCGGACGCCTACATCTTCTGCTTGAATATTGATTCCCGTCAGGCGAGATGCTTCGGATTCGATGTATATCTCGCTTCCTATATTGTGAATCCTGGCCGATGATATTGAAACAAGCTGCTCAAGCGGAGCGTAGTATGCACCGTGCAATATAGGAAAGCAGTCGACTGGGAATAATAGCTCACCTGAAGTAGTGCGAATCGCTAATGAGTTTTCTTCCTCCACCAACGTGGACTCGGTGCCCAGGTGAAGCCCAAGCTCATCGAGGGGGACAAAGGTTTGGTCATCAATCTCTTCTAGTGGGAGATTTAGGTTTACGGATTTGCCATTCACGTAAAGGGATGTCTCGTTACCCAGCGCACAAAAAGGGATAACGATAATCACTATAGCCAGGGTAACAAAACACATCCCCCTCTTCATGAAGGGCTACCCCTCTTCTGTGGCGCCCTCCTCGTCCACGCGAATTCGCACCTCAACGTTGACATCCTTGTACAGATTGATTGTAACAGCGTGCTCTCCCAGGGTTTCAAGTGGCTCTTTTAGCTGTACCCGGGAGTGCTCTATGTGCTCTCCAATTTCTTGTTCGATCTTTGACGTAATGTCCTCTGCCCGCACTGATCCGTATAGTTTCTTGTTGTCGTGAGCTTTCCGGGTGAATACCAAGATGCGGTCTGCCAGTGCATCTCGCATGCGCGCCGCCTTCTCTTCTCGTTCTTCAATCTCGGCCAGGTGGGCTTCCTTGGCCTTGGCGTAGCGTGCTATGTTATGATCGTTGGGGATAACTCCATATCGCTTGGGAAACAGAAAATTGCGTGCGTACCCGTCAGCGACCTCAACTATCTCGCCAACATGACCCAAAGAATCCATTGTTGTTGTTAGAAGTACCTTAATAATGCTAACCACCCCTCTTGTGTCTCTTTAAGTGGAATTGTAGTGTGGTGC
>CAZKFV010000081.1:0-2800 GCA_964552295.1 uncultured Thermotogae bacterium
TGAATCAGCGATTTTTCTTGGTTGGTCTTAGTAACCATGTTGGATCACAAGTCACGACCCCCAGCACAAACGTATGCTGATGCATCTTTTCATTTATCAAGAAGTCTCCTCAGAGGTACCTGACTCAAGCCACGAAAGTAACTCGGCTTTCGTTGACGCAGCACTGCCGTCCACCAGGTGCTCAATGTAGGACATAATCACCTTTGGCGCATAAAACTCGAGTTTCGGAAGATGATCGGCAAGATCCTCACTATGGCCCCTATGCACAAGATCACACCGCACCTTGTAGAGTTTATCATTCCAGTAGTTCTGCACTTTATCCCTTTCTTCGTCATCTACAAAGGGCAAAATCATTGAAGCCCTTTTCGCAATTAGCTTTCCTTGTTTTTCTTCATTGTTCTGATCAGCCCTACAAGTTACAAGCATCTCAACGGCGATCCAAAGGCATAAATATCGGGCTTCCGGCTCAACACTTTGCGAGGCTCGACCTAACCACTCTATCGCACCAAGAAGAGAAGATTCGAGTTCATTTTTTCCGTCGTTCACCAATAGCTTTGAGAGAAACTGTAACCGCCACCTACGTAGGAGAGCTAGGTTTTTCTCGGATAGGTTGTAAGAAGCTAAAGGTCCGTTTCGTTTATAGTATAACCCAGGTCTTCCTTCTGGAATGTGGTGTAGAATGCCAAGGTTTCCCCTTGAGAGGCGTCCTTCAATGCCAATGTAGGCTTGGTGTGGTCGAGAATAAAGGAAATAGCCGTAGTATCTTAGCACATTGAGTGCTTGCTCGGTGTAGGTGATGCACAATTCATACCCTAGGGTTTCGTCAATGTCTAAGGATACTTTGGCCACAGCACTACATCTTTCGGCTTGAAAGAGGTCTTCTGAGTGCTTTCTCAGGCTCTCCATCGGTTCAGGGAGCACTCCAGTGTGATCAGTGGCGTAGTAACTGGATTTGATGAGCTGTTCTACAAATTTGTGACTTGCCGGGTGAAAGGTAACCCTTCCGATTGTCAAGGGATCTGCCAGCTTCAAATTAGTAATGGGAATATAATAGGGAGTACAAGGAAAATCAGTGTGAAAATGTAGAATCCAGTCGTTGATGGTTGTGCGTATTTGGTCTTTTGTAGAATAGCGCCGATACTGATTAACGATGTCCGACATAAGGTCCTGTGTTTTTGTCTTTAAGGTCTTTTCACCGTAGATCTGTTTTGCCGGTTTGCCTTCAACGTCTCTATTCTCTAGATGGTGAATTAACTTGTCGAAGGCATCCACACCTTCGTGTCCCAATATTGTTACTGAAATCCCGTATGAGGACCAGGCTATTAAGGGGTTTCTAATCGGTCCAGGTTCCGGCGTTCCTATAGCGTTGACACACGCATGCACAAGCTTCACAAGTTGTCTTTCATCCCTTATTTCTAGAATCTCGTCTCCCATTCCCTGATTTGAACTCGAGCAAATTCATCTCTGTTCTTCTACTAGTCTTCCTTCCTCTTCCGTAAGGCCATAGAGTTCGTAGACGAATTGGTCAATCTGCTTGTCAGTCGCGTCGATCTGACGCTGAATCAGCGATTTCTCGTGGTCAGTTTTGGCGGACTGAAGATCCTTGTGGAGCTTCAGCATCGCGTCGACGAGACCCACTATTTGATCGTGCCGGGTCCTACAAGTAGAGTTAGCAAAGTTGATAGTACGAATAGGAATCGCATCCAAGTGGACTTTCTTGAGCTGAGCTATACTTCGCCTATTCGTTATCAGGCGGTTCCGGTAGTAGAAACTTATAAGGGCAGAATTAAGGATCCCGAGCAAATACTTGAAATCTGAAGTATCTCGACTGTTGAACAAGAAATACAGAGACTGCTCAGGGAATACACCTGAATCATCATATGTAGCTAAGATCCGATTACCCGTCTTTCGCAACAAAATCTTTGGCTTCGCTCCCAGTTTTGCCTTATCAGTGGTACGACCAGTAATGTTTGCTTTTTTGAAATCGAACCAATAGAGCTTTTTGAACGAATATCTATTGATACTATCTCCCTTTAGAGCCTCAATCTGGTTGTAGCTCTCTCTGTTCGGGGTAATGAGCTCCGACCTGCCACCAAAACCTGATGTTGTCTCACAAATGTTGCCTAAAGGCGCTACATGGGGAGAGCATTCCAATTTTCTTACCAGGCGCATTGCACCAACGCTATCATAGTACTGAAATAAGCAAACTGGATCTTGTACAAACTCCCGTTGTGGGATCTGGAGGAACTCGTGTCCATATTCTCCGATTTCAACAGGTAATTTGGGATTTATGCTATCGCTGCGCTGTAGAACAAATATCAAAGTATCAGCAGTAATCCCTGGAAATGGAGCCTTGTAAATTAGTGATATGATCTGAGTATGGTTCAATATCCGTCTGCGGAGATTTAGGAATTGAGAGTTAAAACCCAGTCGGTCAGGCACGATGTATCCAAAGTAGCCATCAACAGCGAGTAGGCTAATCGCTTGTGCCACGAAGTACTCATACATGTTAGGCATGTATGTATTGCCAGCGAACTTCTGAATCATATACGAAATATCGGATTTGGAGTAGAGTTTAGCGCCAAACTTACCGGTTAGGGAAATCCACGGCGGATTCCCAATCACGGTGTCGAAGCCATTGCCCTCACCCTGCCCTCTCCCAGGGGGAGAGGGGAAAATGTGGGGAAACTCAGAGTTCCAATCGAAGGCGTTGATGCGGTAGCGCTCTTCTTCATCGATCAGGCTAAGCTGCTTTCCTTCGTAGAAGTCTGGGCCAATGAGGGAGTTACCACACTTGATG
>CAZKFV010000082.1:0-6729 GCA_964552295.1 uncultured Thermotogae bacterium
GCTCCTTACGGCTTACTGATGCTCTTATGGAGCATGGCTTTCCAGAGCTTCTAATTTGGGAAGACAAAACGCTTGCTGCGGGAGGTTGTGATCTTCAGCTGTGGTCAGCTGTGTATCCAGAAGCGATGTACGCTATGCTAACTGAGTCTAGCTTAGAATAGCGTTTCTCCTAACAGCTTGGCTTGCTCGGTCATGCACGCAAACCGCAATCTGCAAAGCGCGCTGGTCGCGCACTTGAGGCAACTTTTCATGCTTAGGCAAGATAGGCCTAAGACAATGCCCAATCTTATCTATTCTAGTCTTATTCTCTTTCTCGTTGCCTCGACTCCTCCGACTTCTCTCTTCTATCCCGTCTCTTGGTCTCCTTTCTACCCCTTTCTATTTCTCCTAGCCGTGCTTCTTCTTCCACTTCAAGCAGTCTCTCTTTATAGAATTTGCTGGCGATCTCTATTATATCTTCAGTTCTATTGCTGATTAATTGATAGTTATCAATTATCTTACCCAGACAATTAGCTAGCTCTTCGTGTCCTTCCTGTTCCATCTCTTGCTTTTCTTTGTCGATTTGCTTCATTGCCTTAGAGGCAAGATCCTGAATAAGGTTGATGTATCTTTCTTTTTCGCCCGGGCTTTGAGACGCCTCGAAAATGGCTTTATCCATTGCTGATCTGTAATCCTCGCTCTTATTCGCCTGGTTAATTAGTGTGTCAAGGGCCTTTTCTGGTATTGCAGCTAGTGGGTCTTCGTACAAATACCTACTTAGAAATCCATACAATTGATCATCTGCTTCACATAAACGCTGCAACAGGCTCTGCTCTCTTTCCTTCTTTTCTTCCTTTTTTCTTGCCATGGCTCAACTCTCCTCCTTATGCTTTTCCTAAGTAGTGTAGCACATATTGGTGCTGTGAGGCTACGGTAAGCTTTATCTTGCAGCCGATTCAGGTCTATTTGCAGAAGGCAAGACTGGCTGGTAACAACATCGCTTTTCTTAAGTTGGATATGGATTTTGGCTTTTTGTTGACTTCTGGCGGTCAACATTGCTGGAACAGCAAATGTACAGTGGAAAGGTGCAGTGCAAATAGCAATTGCCAGGGTTATACGGGCTTTGCGTTCAAGCTAACAGGAAGGACGTGCTCTATTACTGATTACCAATTGCGGCGACTGTGAAATACCCCTGGCCTCATCCTTGCCCGGTAGACTATTCATCCTCTGCTTCCGGTGAATCTTCTCGGAAGTGGCACCCTCTACTTGACCGGTTGTGCCAGGCTGCTTCGGCCACGATCAGAGCTGTCTGTACACCATTTCGCAGTCCTACTAGAGCGTCGTCTAGTTCAGCCTGGCGGTAGAAATCCACGATGTCCTCCCATAGATGCCTTAAATCCCTAAGCGCGCGCGCCAGGCGATGCGCGTCACGGGAGAGTCCAACGTAGTACCACATGGTGTATTGGATAGATCGCCAATCTCGATGGAGAAGTGACGGATCAGCTGGGCTACCTCCGGGCGCTGCTTGCCATGCTGGTACGTCCCTTGGGTCCACTCGCTGTGCCGGATGATCGGTGATGTGCCGGCCAGCTCTATCGCCAAATACTAATCCCTCGAGAAGCGAAGTGCTTGCCAATCGGTTTGCTCCATGCAGGCCGGTGCACGCCACTTCTCCCACTGCATATAGATTACGGATTGTTGTTCGCGCCCACTCGTCTGTCCATATACCTCCGCAGGAATAGTGAGCTGCGGGGACAACCGGAATTGGCTCCTGTTCAGGATCTATTCCCGCCTCCCGGCACCGAGATGATATAGTGGGAAACCTATGCGAGAAGTCTTCGACATTCGATACATCAAGCAGGACGAATGGATATCCATTGGTAGTCATCTCACGATGAATCGCCCTTGATACTACATCACGAGGAGCTAAATCTCCCCACTCTGGAGCTACCTCCAACATGAATCTGCGTCCATCCGGCGTATATAGCCCCCCTCCTTCTCCTCTAACAGCTTCGGAGATTAGGAAGTTATCGCCGTCGGGGAGTGCCAGTGAAGTGGGATGGAACTGAATGTACTCAGCGTTGATCACACGTGCGCCCGCCCTGTGAGCCATAGCTAGGCCGTCACCGCGCGCTCCAGGAGGATTCGTGGTGTACCGGTATATTCTTCCCAAACCCCCGGTAGCAAGCACCGTGGATCGAGCCAGACACCTCACCACCTTGCTGCTGCGTTGATCGAGAACGTATGCCCCGTGGCAGGTAATAGGTTCATATACAGTAAGAGGGTTCAAAGCATGATGAGGGAAGGTTATTAGATCTATCGCAGTTGCACGGTTTACTATAGTTATGTTAGGCATCTTCTTGATTAGTTCTATAAGGGCACTTGTGATCTCCTGGCCTGTATGGTCACCCACGTGTACGATTCTTGGCTTTGAATGAGCGCCCTCACGGGTGAAGTGAAGCTTGCCTTTCTCAGTGCGATTGAAGGGTACTTTCGCCTCACCAAGCAATATGTTTTCTACTAATGCCGGTCCCTCTTCTGCCAATATCCAAGCAGCTTGCAGCGAGGACAGGCCAGCTCCTGCACGAAGTATGTCTTCCACAAGTAGCGTTGGTGAATCGCCTGGACCGCGAGCAACAGTCCCTCCCTGTGCGTATCTGCTGTTACCTTCGATTGGATCTACCGCCCGCGTGATCAGGGTGACTTGTTGTCTTACATCACGCGAGCAGGCAAGCGCTGTGCACAGCCCAGCAATCCCTGTTCCAATAATAAGGATGTCTGTTTCTTCAACCTTCATTTTGTGATGTCCAACATGCGAAGTACCGCCTCGCGTGCTGGAGAGATTACATCTTGAGCTAGTTCTACCTTACCCAGCATCTGGTTTTCCAGGATGCCCGTAAGCAGGCGAGCCAGATGAGATATCTTAGTCATGGACATGCCGGTACAGTACGGTGGTGGATCCGACAAGGAAAGGACTTTCTTATCTGGATGCTTGGTCCTCAATCTGGAAACTAGATGCTCTTCGGTTCCCACAGCCCATGTTGATCCTGCCGAGGATTGTTCAATGGCTCGCACTATTTTGGCTGTAGATCCAGCTTCGTCAGCTATCTCAACTACGCTTTCGCGGCACTCTGGGTGAACGATTACTCGAGCCTCGGGGTGTACCTCTCGCACGCGAAGCACGTCTTCGAGCAAGAGTCGCATATGTACATTGCATGCGCCCCGCCATAAGATTAGCGGCGCTTCAGCAAGGGGATTCAAGTCGGTTGGAGGAAAGCGGGGATCCCACATGGCAATGTTCTTATCTGAAATCCCCATGCTATGTGCCGTATTCCTGCCTAGATGTTGGTCGGGTAGAAATAACAAGTGTTCGTGGCGTTGAAGAGCCCAATTCATAACCTTGCCAGCATTGGAAGAGGTGCAGATGGCCCCACCGTGGCGGCCCACAAATTCCTTGATACTTGAACTAGAGTTCACATAAGTAACAGGAACTAGGCCTTTTTGCCCGGGAAACAGACCGCTGAGTTTCTTCCAAGCTAGCTCTACTTGATCTTGGCTTGCCTGATCGGCTAAAAAACAACCGGCGTACGGCTGCGGGCTTAGAACCGTTTGGTCTGGTCTGGCCAGTATTGCTGCTGTCTCAGCCATGAACCGCACACCGCAAAACACGATGTAGCTCGCATCAGTACTTGCTGCCTTTTGCGAAAGCTGCAGCGAATCTCCACTGACATCCGCCACATCCACCACATCATCGCGCTGGTAATGATGGGCAAGTATCAGAAGCTCTTTTCCCAGCTTCTGCTTTACCTGTTGGATCTGAGTAATGGATCTCTCGTAATCAGTTTGCTTAGCCATTTTGATTGATGCACCACATTGGTATTACTCTTCAGCCTTCACGATCTCTAAAGAAAAATCCAAGGCTGGAGCAGAGTGTGTTAGCACTCCTATAGAGATGTAGTCAACGCCAGTGGCAGCTACGTCAATTATTTTGTCCAAGGTAATACCTCCTGATGCCTCCAGTGGCACGCGCTTGTTTGCTAGCTGCACTGCCTTTCGCATTGTTTCTGAGTTCATATTGTCAAGAAGGATTCTGTCTACAGGAAACGAGATCGCTTCCTCAAGTTGGGATAAGTTATTCACTTCAACCTCAATCGGGACCTTCACCTGGGCGCCTAGAACGCGCTGTATTGCTTCCGTGACGGATCCTGCAACCGCAATGTGGTTGTCCTTGATGAGGACCATGTCATTCAGCGCCACTCGGTGATTGCGCCCACCTCCTACTCGTACCGCGTATTTCTCTAACATCCTCCAGCCGGGGGTGGTCTTTCTCGTATCTATGATAATTGTCCCATAACATGCCACAGCATCAACAAATTTTGATGTAAGACTTGCTATTCCGGAGAGATGACATAGGAAGTTCAGGCCTATGCGCTCACCTGTGATGATTCCTGCAAGCGATCCTGATACAGCAGCTACAACATCGCCCGCGATCACCGGATATCCTTCTGGTGTGTTGCTGGTGACAACAATGCTTGGATCAATGCGCTTGTAGACGTGCTCCAAAATAGGTAGCCCAGCCACTATACCCTGAGCTTTGGCAACAATTATCCCTTGTCCTTCAAGCTCGTGTGGTATGATTGCTTGAGTAGTCACATCTTCGAAGGTAGCATCCTCGGAAAGCGACATATCAATTAAGGAAAGTGCACTTAGAACCGGTTCTTTCAGATCCATGAGCTGATTCTAATTCACAACAGCCGAAAAATCACGCACCATTGTAACGAATGTTACATTAACATAAATTGTTATGCAATAGTTTAGTTAATACTCGAACAGAAGAGCCTGTTTTTGGACTTCTGCTTAATTATAGAATGTTACACTACTATAAGTGCTTAGTCTCTTCAAGCCCAATAGCATCTACCTTTTCCTGCAGGAGTCTTGAACTTGCGCGTCTACCCTCCAAACTGGTTAGAACTAGCGATTTGCCTAAGGACATCTTAAAGGAATAAAATGACCAATAACAAGAAGCTATAATCAATCTGCGACCAACAGTGGCCACAGTCGGAACCTCGCTACGTTATGCAGCAGAACGTTGCAAAGATCGTCTTAGTTATGCTTGCTTTACTGGCCTAGAAGATAGTATTAGTGGCAAGGCGATCTGTATGGTTATTCATGATCATGGAATTTTAGAGGAAAGCTTATTCGTTAAGCCTGCTTTGCTAGAGGGAGAAAGTGCGTTCTCTTATAACCAAAGATGTAGTGTGAATAATAGTACCGGGAATGGCAGCATATCTGGTCCCAGGCACTGAACCCCTCCGGAAGGATATACACGGACTAGCCATTTCCTCCTCCACTAAAAGGGATCAGTCCCCCAATTTCGTTTGGTTCAGGCATGGTATCTCACTCAAGCATATCGCAGCGCCAAGCGCAGCCAACGGCATCTCGATATGAGACTGCGCGCTCTTCACCTGCCGGGCAGTTATAGCCAGAGACGAGCAGGTTGCTGGAGTTGAAATCTTTGATAGAGGGAATACCAAAATACGGTGTCCCCTATAGACATCTGAACCATTGTATGCGAAATGCACGATTAAATAATATGATTGAGGATTTACACGTAGACCCCACATATCTATAATGCAAACACGGAGAAGAAATGAGAAAGCGATCGAAGAAATTGAGCCGGTTTAATCTGAATAGCTTTCCCCCGCGAGCTATGTTCCGTTATCTAAGCGAAGGTTTGACAGGATAATGCCATTCTAGCAACCTGACGCTCTCCAGGTTTTTCCTTGCCAGAGATCTTCGAATTCTAACGTAAACCCGATATTACTGATTGGGAACAGGCTGAGTAGCCGGTCTGTCTTTCATGACAGAAACAAAGGTGTTCTCTCGCCAAAATCCGGAACCTCGTCGTCAGGTTGTTGAAGATAAGACGCGCGCCTGTGCTCTTCTAGTACAACGCGAAGTCCTTGCGCTCGTAGTCTACTTTCATCTTGTCCAGCTGCCCTTATGCTGTGAGGACATGCAGCGCTGTCCTTTCTACTGAGCTGAAAAAAGAAGAATATATCGCGTTTAATTTCCCCAAGCACTACACGTGAGCGTTGGTACAAGACGAGGTGGAAGGGTGTTGCAGGAGCAACGGATCAATCACGCCCAGGCAGCATTTCGGGAGTTCCTGGCTGAGTTTGATGCAGGAGCTCCTGTTTCTGTATAGACCATTGGCAATTGGGACTGGATCACTGATAAGATCGAAGCAGGGTGCATGACCCCGAGGGTACACGCCAGTGTGGGCCACGTGAGTCATTGGCAAGCAAATCCTTATGTGAATCACCACCTGAAAATGGGCATACGCTGAGTGAGGCAGTAAACCTATCGATGACGCATCGAGGCCGACATCCCAAGCGACACAAGAGTCAGCTGTTCACTAAAGTGAACAGTCAAAGAGGGAGGCGTGAGCGCAAGCGGGGACATGAGCCAGAACAGTCTCGATATATGCTTGCGACACTTCACTCAAACAACCTATTGCTGTATGGACAGCGAAGAGATAACTCCAACTCACCGGTAACGGCTAAATGACAAGAGCCTCCAGGATACCCATCGAGAAGATATTCCTTGACAAACAGCGCGCTTTCAGAGATTTCCCACGAATTTTTTTGCACATAGTTATTGGTCTTCTGTTTATCAATCTTTTGTCCTGTGTATTTTCTTGTCCTGGTACATCTGGAGGTCAGCCTCAGATAGGATTTCTTCCCACGC
>CAZKFV010000083.1:0-18597 GCA_964552295.1 uncultured Thermotogae bacterium
GAGTTCTTCCAGCTATATTCATATGTGCCACATTCGCCAGCTGCTTGGGCCTTCAAGATGATCTGATCGACCAAGCATGTTAAGGTTTGAGCATCGCTACTAATCTCTATAGTTGGTGCGGTAATGTCTTGACTTACCGTAACGCTGTCGCTTGCTTGGCAACCATTAGCCCCGGTTACAGTGAGGGTGTATTCGCCAGGTTGGCTGACCTCTACGTCTCGGGTTTCGCTGATTATATTGCCTGTGGAATCGCTCCATTGGTATTGGTAAGGCGCGGTGCCACAGCTTGCTGATCCGTTCAGTGTGACAGATGTCACAGAGCAGGTCAGCAGCTGATCAGCTCCAGCATCGACTACAGGAGCTTCTACATCTTCCGACACGGTTACAGAGTCTTTACCAGAACACCCGTTGTCACCAGTAACAGATAAGGTATAGGTATCTGGTGTATCTACGCATACATCTTCTGTTGTTGCTATGATTTGACCATCTGAGTTGGTCCAGGAGTATGTGTAGGGCGGGCTGCCACAGCTTGCTGATCCGTTAAGTGTGACAGATGTCACAGAGCAGTTGAGTAGCTGATCAGCGCCAGCATCGACGGTGGGTGGTTCGATATCCTGATTCACAACCACGCTGGCACTTCCCTTACAGGGACCCGCTGAGCTTACTGTAACAATGTAGGTGCCTGGTTTGCTCACAGCGATTTGCCTATCGGATCCAACCTCCTTTCCGCTTGAGTCACTCCACACAAAAGAATACGGAGGCAAGCCTCCGGACACGGTTGCGGTCAGTGTGGCGGTATCCACTAAGCATGTAAGCTTACAATCAACTTGGGTATTTACTACCAGGGGGCTGCTTTTTGTGGTTTTACGATCGCTGTTTTCCTGTTCGTCCTTCATCTTGCAGAACCACTCATATGATCCAGGTGCTATTATGTCTGGTGGGGTAGCTGACTCACTTTCTGTTATGGTATCGGTTACCTCGGTACCAGTGAGCCAATATGCGACGATGGTCTTTAGAGTCTCATATCCTACTGTATATCCGCACGTATATGGCACAGCCTGGCTTTGTTGCCAGAAGGCAATTGCGCGCTGAACCTGCGGAAAAGAAATTTTGTTGGACAACCTAACATCAAGAGTGTCATTGCAGACATCCCATCGTGATATGGCAAGTATCACAGGCAGACATTGCCAGATATGGATTGTGTCCTCTCCGAGAATGTTCACCTCTCCGCACCCGAGCATACTTGAAACTGTCCCCACAATCCTTTCGTCTTGCCCACAACAGCCTGCCTGGTTATCCAACCCCTCTGGTGGTTCAGGGGAAGCCTCAACTTCGTAAATAATCTTTCTAGTCTCTCCCGCGGCCAAGCGCTGGGGAAAGATCCATTCAAAGTGAGATAGACGAAGCACAAACCCGTCGTTGTCTAGCGGAGTGATCTGCCAACCTACGGGTAACCATTCCTTTACACCAAAGCCATACGAGTCAAGATTGGCAGTTACTTCCAGGGTAACTAAGATTCTGCGTGCCTCGATACCGGGGTCAAGGCATCCGTACGGGAGAAGGATTGTGTCGCTTGGAAGGAATGTAGTGATCGTTCGCACAACCTGAAACGCTGGTTCATCAGCTAGTGGCAGGTTCTCGTCTACAGGAGTGCATGTCTGGTAATAGGAGGTGATTTTTTCCATCAACGATAGATTGATGATTTCGCCACCGGTGAGGGGAATAACCTGATTTGTCCTCCACAGCTCTATTGCGCGCGTAAACTGCTGGGATGTTATCTTCTGCCCAAGACGGAGATCTACAGTATCTACAGGGTGTTTGTCGCTCGCCGGTACTAAATGCGCGATTGCGCACATTGCGGGCAGAGATGAAACCACCTCTACCTCTGAGTCCCCGCTAACCTCTACTTGAATGGCTGGAGATTTGCTCTGAACGATTCCGGAGATCTTAAAGCATTCTGGTAGAGAATCTGCGTACAGCTTATCGGATGCGGGCACGATGACCTCGTAACAGATATCAATCCTTGATCCAGCCTTGATCTTCTTGTTGAAGGTCCACTGGGATTCAGCTCTCTTGAATGCAGCTCCCGCATTCTCTATGGGGTTGATTCTCCATCCGTAAGGCAGTTTCTCCTCAATTCCCATCCCCTGTAAGTCGTGCTCTACCTCGATATGCAGCGTCACCAGAAACTGGCTCTCAGGAAGGGCACACGATGTGGAGATGGTTCGTGTTGCCATAAGATCAGAGCCAGGGGACGTCTGGGTGGCGCCTGATGTCCCAAGAAATACTAAACATAAGAGCGTTAGTCCCAGTACAAAACGGCGAGCGGTTGTAGTGTTCAATAAAATCACTTCCCGGTTTAGGTCTATGTGAGCAATAAATTACTTTGTTAAGGTAGTGTACCCTCCTTTGCCCCTACAGTCTGTAATGGGGATAACAATGGCAAGGGGTCATTGTTTGTTAATTGAATCCGTCCATCTCTTTCTTGACACTGGCGCAAAGGCAGGTGTTTGGGTATTGTAAGGCAGGTCAGAAGAAAGAGGAGCAAATGACAAGAGATAGATCACTAGACTCGCAAGCTGATAAGGAAATGACTAAACAGGAAGAAGCGCACTTGGACTTCATTCGCCAAATGGTGTCTCAGGATATTGCTGAGGGCAAGAACGACTTACGTGTACATACGCGCTGGCCGCCAGAGCCTAACGGCTACATTCACATAGGACATGCAAAGGGATTCTTGCTGGCGTACGGAATTGCCAAGGACTTCAATGGTGAGTTTAACCTCCGCTTCGATGACACCAATCCTGCCGCGGAGGAGCAAGAGTTTGTTGATGCGATCATTGAAGACATGCATTGGTTAGGTGTTGACTGGGAGGATCGCCTCTTCTTTGCCTCGGACTATTTCGAACAGCTTTATCAGTGGGCAGAATACTTGATAGAACAAGGGAAGGCATACGTGTGTGATCTATCCGCTGAACAGATCAGTGAGTACAGAGGTCGAGCTATTAAAGAAGGCGGAAAGACCATTACGCCGCCAGGGAAGGATAGCCCGTATCGTAATAGATCAGTTGAGGAAAATCTTGATCTATTCAGAAGAATGAGGGCAGGTGAGTTTCATGATGGAGCGAGAACACTAAGGGCAAAGATTGACATGTCCCATCCCAATTTGAACATGCGCGATCCTGTTATGTACCGCATCCTGCGAGCACACCATCACCGTCAGGGCGACGCTTGGTGCATCTATCCCACTTATGACTGGACTCACGGTCAGTCTGATGCCATTGAAGGCATCACCCACTCGACTTGCAGCCTGGAATTTGAGAATCACAGACCATTGTACGATTGGTTCCTTGACGAATTGCCCGTCAAGAACCGTCCACGCCAGATAGAGTACGGTCGCCTAAACCTGTCTCACACGGTGATGAGCAAGCGTATGCTGCGTCAACTTGTCGAAGAGAACTACGTTAGAGGATGGGACGACCCTCGTATGCCCACGCTGCGGGGACTTCGGCGGCGAGGATACACTCCGCGGGCTATTTGCGATTTCATAGGTGGAATTGGTGTGACCAAGTCAGATGGGTTTGTAGATACGTCGTTCCTCGAGTACTGCTTGCGACAGGACTTGAATAAGCATGCGGAGCGCAGGATGGTTGTGCTGAATCCGATCAAGGTTGTCCTTACAAATTATCCTGAAGAAAAGGTAGAGAACCTGATAGCGATCAACAACCCGGAGGATGAATCGGCCGGAACTCGCCAGGTTCCTTTTTCTCGAGAGCTGTACATCGAGCGTGAGGATTTCATGGAGGAACCCGCAAGGAAATTCTACCGCCTTGCCCCAGGGCGCGAGGTGCGACTGCGTTACGCTTACTTCGTCACCTGTACCGATGTGGTCAAGGACGACTTGGGGAACATTGTGGAACTTCGCTGTACGTATGATCCAGACACTCGCGGGGGAGATGCCCCCGATGGTCGTCGCGTTAAAGCAACATTGCACTGGGTATCCGCGCAACATGCAATCAATACCGAAGTGCGACTCTACGACTACCTGTTCACGAAGGCGAATCCGCTTGATGTGGAAGGAAAAGACTGGCTAAACGGCTTGAATCCCGACTCTCTTAAGGTTCTAACGGAGTGCAAGGCGGAGCCAAGCCTGGGAAGTGTAACCCCGGGTCAGAGCTTCCAATTTGAACGCAAGGGTTATTTCTACGTAGATCCTGACTCATCATCCAGTAAACCATTATTCAACAGGAGCGTAACTCTGCGCGATACTTGGGCTAAGCTTAAGCAAAAGAGCTGATTTGTTGATGCTTAGTGCTGGGAAGCTACAAACTACAGAAAAGATCTGCGACATTATGCTTGCAATGCATGCTTCTAAGTTGCCTTAGTCAAACAAACTTGGGCTCTCAAGTCGAAAATTACACGGTGCCGTCTGGTGGTTAGTCAAATGATGGACCAAGGTATTGTACGATCTAGGATTTTGTGTGCTCCCCTAAGCCGGGGATCCTAATTTGTCTTTCTAGCAATCGTAGAAGCTGAGTTATGATAAAGACGAGGGCCAAATAGAACAAGGCCACTACTATGAATACCTCCAGGTAGCGAAAATTCCTAGCAGCGATCCTTTTTCCCACTCCCATCAAGTCTAAAAGGGTAACAGAGAAGACGATGGATGAATACTTGAACATCAAGATCAGTTCGTTAGACCATGAAGGTATCACAATACGAAAAGCTTGGGGTAGTACCACATATCGGATAGCTTGTGTGAGGCTCATACCCAGTGATCGAGCAGCTATCATCTGCCCCTCCTTGACGGCTTGAATAGCACCCCGTAGGTACTCTGCCTGATATGCTGCTGTGTTTAGTCCTAAGGCAAGAATGCCGCTTGTGAAAGCAGACAAAGTGATGCCCCAGTTTGGAAGCCCGTTGTAAACCATGAGCAACTGTACCAATAGCGGTGTACCACGAAAGATCTGTATGTAAATACTGCAGGGAACAGATATGAAACGTCCGCCGTAAACACGCCCAAGGGCTAAGAAAATTCCAAAACCTATTCCAACAGCGATACAGGTGATCGTTATCTCTAAGGTCAGAATGAGGCCCTTTCCTAGTGGGCCAAGCCAACTTGGGTCGAAAACCATCAGTTTGTCTCCCCGTACAGCTCGGTGATCTTGTTTAAGAATTCCCCAGTTCTTTGTTGCTTTGGGGCGTCGAACATCTGCTTGGGTTCTCCTTGTTCAACAATCACTCCGTGTTCCATGAAGATAATTTCATCCGCTACAGCTCGGGCAAATCCCATCTCGTGGGTGACAACAAGCATTGTCATGCCTTCCTTGGCTAGAGTAATCATTACTCCAAGAACCTCGCCAATTAGCTCTGGATCGAGGGCCGAGGTTGGTTCGTCAAATAGGATGAGCTTAGGGCTCATGGCATACGCTCTGGCGATAGACACACGTTGCTGCTGTCCTCCCGAGAGCTGTGCTGGATAGGCATTGGCTTTGTCTGCCAATCCGACCCTAGCTAGCTCTTCCATTGCCAGTTTCGTCGCTTCCTCCTTGCCCATTTTTTTAACCTTCATCGGCCCGATTCTAACGTTTGCTAGAGCAGTCAGGTGAGAGAATAGGTTAAAGCTCTGGAAAACAAAACCTATCTGTGCACGTAGTTCGTTGATCTTCGCGTGGGCGTGCGTAACCTCTGTTCCGTCAAGCCATACCCGCCCCTTTTCCGGTGGACTGAGCTGGTTTATGCATCGCAGCAAGGTCGATTTGCCCGTTCCAGAAGGGCCGATAACTACTTTCGTATCTCCACGTTTCAGCTCGAAAGAGACCCCCTTGAGGACTTCCTCTTTCCCGTACCTTTTGTGGATGTTTTCAACCTTTAGCAGATTCATCGATTCTAGCTCCTCTCTATTTCCAAGCCTGGTATTTTTATTCGCCTTTCCAACCAGCCCAAACTCCAGTTTCCAGCATACGTCAAGACAAGGAAGATAAGCGCAATAGCGATGTAACTCAACATAGCCAGATTGTAGTATTTGTCTATTATGATGCGTGCATGACGAAGGACCTCATTCAGGCCAACTACGTATGCGAGTGTAGTGTCTTTTACGACCGATGAATACTCGTTGGACCATCCAGCAATGGAAAGCCTGAATGCCTGGGGAATGATGATTGATACGATGGCTTTTATGCGGCTCATCCCCAATGAACGGGCTGCCATCATCTGCCCGCTGGGTATCGCTTGCAAAGCTCCGCGGAAGATCTGCGACTGATACGAAGATGAGCGCAGTCCGAGGGCCATAGTGGCGGCGAGGA
Organism: uncultured Thermotogae bacterium; assembly: GCA_964552295.1. Lineage (GTDB taxonomy): Bacteria > Bipolaricaulota > Bipolaricaulia > UBA7950 > UBA9294 > M55B144. Next base: position 6,306 of record CAZKFV010000083.1, read on the forward strand.
ATGGTGCTACGTCGACCCCAAATTGCGAAGGTCCAAAGTAAAACAGGAAAAGAAGCACAAGAGCAGGGATACTTCTGAATATCCACGCGTAACCTGAAGCAATCGTCCCTAACAGCCGCCCCCCGTAGACTTGGAGTAGGGCGACTATCGTCCCGACCAAAAGCCCGACAACCAACAACGCTAACAAGAGCTCGATGTTGATCAAAGTCCCTCGCAAGAGCATCGGGAGGTTCTTCCAAATAACAGCAAACCCCGCTATTGTTCTCTCCTTCGTTCCGTGTATCTAACGGGGCCTCCTTTGTGGGAGGCCCCGGGGGTAAAAACTAAGTTAGTGTAGAGTATTCCTACTTGTTGGCTTCCTCTGCAAACATTGCTGCGAAGGCTTCTACATCCTTATCAACTAGTAGTAGGTCCTTGGCAGCGAGCCATGCTGTCTCAATTTGATCGTTTGTTGGACCAAAGTAACCCGAAAGAAGGTTATCCCAGGGGCTTCCTGGAGTAACGTTGAGTTCCTTTGCTCCACCTGCTACCTCTGTTACCTGAAGGCCCAGCTCGGCCATTGCAGCGCTAATTCTCGGCAGTAGTCCATGAGGATCACCGTCTGCAACAAGGAACCCGAAATACTCATAGGTATTTATGATGCCAGCGATTGTCAGCTCATCAGGGTAAGCTGCTATAGAGGCTCTGGATGCTGGTTCATCCTGAATCACTGCGTCAATCCGGCCCTGGACCAGATCGAGAATTGCTGTTGGATAGAATTCGTATCCCTTAGCCTGAACATCGATTCCTGCAGCTTGAAGATTGTCTTCAACGTAATAGAAACCGGTAGTTCCATTTTGAGCACCGACCGCCTTCTTCGGCCCTAGCCCGGCCATTGCAGTAATTATATTAAGCCCTGAGTCCTTACGAACAACAACAGCCTGGTTTGAAAGATAGTACGGGGTAGAGAAATCAATGGTCTTCTCTCGCTCTTCGGTAATGGTGAAGCCCGATACTCCCAGGTCCGCTTTCCCTGTGTCCACGGTTTGTATGATCGCGTCAAAGCCAACGTTCTGAATTTCTACCTCGAAACCGGCAACGATAGCGATCATGCGAATCGCATCGAGATCAAACCCGAAGAATTGATTGTCAGCTGTGACCATCTCAAACGGGGCCCAGGGGATATCGGATGCCACAATGTATTTGTCTTGCCCTAGTACCAGCCCTCCTCCAAGCAACATCACCAAGCTCAAAACGGTCAAGCTAACTAGAAATTTCTTCATACTTAACACACCTCCTTGAATATTCAAGCCTAACACAATACATGCGTTAAAGTCAAGTCCCATTAATTACAACAACCAAACTGACACATGTCCCTCACCCGCCGGACAAAGCTGGGGCCTTATGTGTTCCCGTTTCCTCGTGCTTGTAGCGCAAACCACATACCATTCGGTTGAAGACTTAAGGAGGTTGTCATGCCGCGTATCAGTGCTTGTTTAGCAATACTGCTTTTGTTGATAGTCTCGTTAGCAACAGGGGGCATGGCTGATGATTCCTGCTGCTTGTTTGGCTCGGGACTAGAGTTCTCGGGAAGCGTCGGGCTTGAATTCACCTACACTCCCCTTCCGCCGCCTTTTAATATCGATTCCGGTCTGCTTCTGTCACTGAATCTGGCCGGTTTTGCGTTTACATCAGAGACGATATTTGATCTGTCTGGGTTCCAGTCTCAGGGCTTCTCCCTGGGGGTGAATCTGGGGCCGGTGCAGCTTAGTGATGATATTTTATTTGATCCGTACTTCAGTTGGAACGATCTTTCGGTATCTGCGCAATTAGTGGGAATCGAGATGGCGGTGGATTTCATTCTGGCGGACATCGGAAGCGTTCAAACCCCTGAGTGCAGCATGGCGGCTGTTCTAGAGCTTTCCAGTGGTGTCACGTGTGGTTTCTCGATCACGGCCCTCACTGGTTTTGGGGCAACTGACTTGGTCAACATGCTTGGGGGGATTGACGCCCCAGAGTCCTATGATCTGCTTGCTCTCTTCTATCGTACACAGGACCTCTTCTCCAATGTTGGGCTTCCGAAGGTTAATGTTGTCTCAGGCTTCTATTTCGAAGAAGAACTAGTCCGTTTGGAGATGGACTATATGGGCCTGCTGTCTACTAGTACTACCTGGTTTACTTGGAGTGGCTTTTCCAAGGAAGTTCTAGAGATCGGGTATCATTTTGAGGAACCTAGTCTTGCTTTCCTTGCCGCATTCACTTTGGATGGCTCGTTTACCTTAAGCGATTTGGACTTCATTCTAGATCTAGAGATCTTACCGGTACGTTTCACTAGTTATACAAGTTTTGGCGCTAGCACACCTCCATCTACCTTGCCGATTGTTTTCTCAGGGCAGGGCTTCGCTCTTGCGTTCGATATCTGTGATCAGGTAACTGTTACCTCGGTCACGACTTTTGACGCTACTTTCATGTTCGCGCAGCAGGATTTGGCCATCGAGACGATTATCAGCCCGGTAAGCTTAACCAGTCTAACGACATTTAGCGGAGCTGGATTTGCTGGTCAATGGATAAGGGCACAGATTGATTTCTCCGGCGTTAGTCTATATACGATAGCGGCATTCGAATTTACTGGCATTGACTACGTTACTTTCGGATTCAACCTAAAGTTCTAGCAATAATGGCAAAGGATATGGGTTGTGAAGAGCCAAAGATTGGCGACCTCCTGTCGTTGTTAGCTGAGTACCCAGATGATGAGGAAGGGATCCGTGAGAAAATCCTTAGACAGACAGAGTTTCTCATTGATGAGGCCATAGAAGAGGATTTCTCTAGTAGCGGCTTTTCGCACGAAGCGATGTATCGTGCTGGTTACATTGGATTGATTAATGCCACCTATAATCTTGAGTTCTCGGGGCAGGCTAGCTTCTATAACTACGCGAAATCGCTGATCAAAGGGGAGATCAGAGAGCATATCCGCAGCCATGTTAAGCATGCCGAATTCCCAGATTGGATAAAGGGATTGAACCGCAATATAGAGGAGGCACAGGTTCGTTTGCTAAGGCAGTTAAATAGGCTCCCTAGCCTTGCTGAGCTTTCGGATGCGCTTAACCTGACCGAGGAAGCAATCGCCGAGGTTCTTAAGGCTAGGGAAGCACTGAACTACATCTCCATAGACGAAGCTCGTAGGGAGAGTGACCCTCTGCCGGTAATAGACCAATCGAAGATACGAAATAAAGAGCCTGAACACTTTCCGGTTCAATACCGAATACGAATTGCCGATGCTCTGGAGAAGTTTGGGCAATTGGAACAGTACTTGTTAAGAAGGCTTTTCTCATCAACGAGTGATAAACAAGACGGTTGGTGATCTTTAAGTTGAGATGGGGCCTCTATGATGAGCGGTTATGGCCACTGCTTCGGGCCCTTGCGCTTCATGCCATGAGCTGGAGCGGGTGGTTAGCTTTTATCCCCACACTCCTCGTATTCACTGTTACTAGGCATACACTAGAATGGCCCCCTCTTGGCCCCGAAGGTGAAATCCTGGTGACCTCCATAGATGTTCGAGTGTTGCTGATGCTGATAGGGCAATCCAGTAGCCTGTTGATATTTCTTCTGGCTTGGCTAGTGATTGAGCACAGGACGTTTCAAGATATGCTTGTTACTAGCTTGGGTGCTATGTGGCGCCCATTGGTCTGGGGTCTTGTCTCAGGATCTTTAGCATTGTTCCTTGTTGTAGTGGCGATGATAATGTGCGGAAATCTTCGCTTGACATGGCAGGCGGGAAGGTTCTCTGGAGGACAAATGCTTACTAGTGTAGGCTTCCTTCTAGCTTCTTGCCTGCTTGGACCATCAACTGAAGAAGTAGAGTCTCGCGGCTTCCTTTTTCAGAATGTATTGCGCGGGTGGGGTAAACCGATAGCGATAATTGTTACTGCGCTTATTTTTGCTGCACGACATTTGCAAAATCCTCATGTAAATGGTATCGGAATTGTTAATATTGGGTTGATCTCGGTTGCAATGACGCTCGGGATGTTGCGGTTGCGCTCTTTATGGTATGCGGTTGGTTGGCATGTAGCTTGGAATGCATTGACCGTATTGGTATTGGGCGCCCCGAACTCTGGTTTCTCCGCTGCAGCGTTTGGGCTCGGTGAGGTGAGTGTGTTCGGTTCGTCTATGAGTGGTAATGTGCTGCTGACAGGAGGTGGTTTTGGCCTGGAGGGAAGCGTTCTAACCACACTTGTCATCTCTTTTCAGATTATGGTAATTTGGCTACTGGGCGAGAAGGCTTCTTGACAGAAGCTTTGGCCTAGCCTATAGTGGAATATTGTGGATAAAGGGTCCATAGCTCAGCGGCAGAGCAACCGGCTCATAACCGGTCGGTCCCAGGTTCGAATCCTGGTGGGCCCACAGAATATGGAAAAGCTTTTCGTGTATGTGGACGCTTGGGCGCAGAGCGATCCAGGCGAAGCTGGTATAGGTATTGCAATTACGGACAAGGATGGCAACGTCATCGAGGAGATATCGTCACTTATAGGACGTAGCACATCGCGAATTGCTCGTTATAGGGCGATTATTGAAGCCGGGCGTGCGGTCCTCAGCTATTCTCCACAGTCTGTGATTTTTTTCTCCGATGATCAACAATTGGTGAACCACCTTAACAATGTGTTCTCCACCCGGGAGCCTCACGTTAAACACCTACTGGGGATTACCCGTGGAATTCTGGACAACTTTCCACAGTGGCGTGTGAACTTCATAGATCAGAAAGTCAACACGCTAGCATCCCGGCTAGTCGAACGAGCCTTTCACCAGCATACTCAAGCCAAGTTGAGCCGAGAGCACTTGGAGATGAGATTATTGGCGCAAGTGGCGATGCTTGATGACGCTCACCTAGAGGAACTTATTGAAACCGCGAAAACACTTGAGCATCGGGATTAATGATGCGTATTGTTGTGCAGCGCGTGAGCAGAGCGGCAGTACGTGTGCAAGGTCAGGTTGTCGCTTCCATAAATCGCGGGATCCTTCTTCTGGTAGGATTTACACATGACGATACCAGCAGACAATTTGTTGGGATAGCTGATAAGCTTGCTGATCTGAGGATCTTTCAGGACGACAACTGCAAAATGAACCTATCTTTGCGCGATATCCACGGGGAAATGATCGCTGTCCCGCAGTTTACCCTTTATGGGGATACAAAGAAAGGCCGAAGGCCAAGCTTTGTACAAGCCGCCCTGCCACAACATGCCAGGAAATTATACGATCTTTTCCTGGAAGCCCTTCGAGGGACGGGGATTATGGTGCATAGTGGGGTGTTCGGCGCGCATATGGAAGTTGATTTGGTAAATGATGGTCCAGTAACTCTTGTTCTTGATCTTGCGCCGTCCGGTCCTAAGGGTTAAACTTGTAACCGATAGATAAGTTTAAGGGTTATTCTTTGTGCGGGATTATCTTCGCCTAAAAAACATGCTAGTTCTTCGGTTAAGGAGGATTTATGGCAGTTCCGAAATATCGTACTTCGCGCTCAAAGGGCCGGATGCGTCGTGCCCATGATGGTATAGACGCATTCCCCTCGATGGAGTGTCCGCATTGTCATGAGCTGAAGCTACCCCATCGTGTATGCCCTCATTGTGGATACTATAACGGCATGGAAATTGTTCCTCCACGAAAGGAAGAGAAGTAGCCGACTCTTAACTTGGTCTAGGCTATCATTTAGTTGGGATTAGTCTGAGCGTTTCTTTCTTGTTTTGTGTTCGCTTTTATCCCTTTTTTTGTTTAGTTTTTCTATTGTCTTTAATCTCTCAGTTTTTTCCATTTCAATCCTCACGTTAGAGGCGTAGTCCTTGTTTGATTGTTGATCCTTGCCTTTCCGTCTTCGGTTAATCATGTGTAAAGCAAGGCTCCGGCCGAATTGCCCTACAAAACCAGCAGCTAGCGCTGCCAGTACCCACTTCAGAACATCCCAAGCTGTACTCCTATCCATCGTGCTACAATAGTAGGATCGAAGGAGGCTAGCGGCAAGCGGGGTTATGTTATTGACTTTTCCTCCGTATCAGTAGAGAATGGTATAAGGAGAAGCGATAATGGCCGACAAAGAACGTTCAGGCGAGCTCAACAACGAAAGCCTTCGCGATAAGTGGCGGGATATCGTGAACTCTCTACAGGACCGGATTTTAAGGGCTTGTCTGCCTAAAGATGTTCAGGCCATTTCTCTCTCAGCTGAGCAACTGACAATATCTGTGGATAGCGAGTTTAAGAAAGAGTACTGCTTGCGGAAAAAGGAAAAGCTGGAGGGGGTTGTAGAACGAGTGATCGGTCCGCGCGAGGTGGTGATTGGAGAACCTCCCCTCCTCGAACAGGCAAAGATGGAAAAACAAAGCCCTGGTCCAAATGCCCGTATAGTTGTTTTCGGAATTGGTGCTGGAGGAGTAAATGCCGTTGGCCGGATGAGAAAGGAGAAGCTTAAGGGCGTTCGCTTAGTGGCGGTTGACACGGACAAGCAAGTTTTGGGAATAGCCAATACCGACGAGGCACTACAATTGGCGACAGAGGTTACAGGAGGAAGAGGGACTGGCGGAGATGAGAAAAAGGGGGAGAAGGCTGCTCTGGATTCTCGGTGGGAAATAAGTTCTGTTGTTAAGGGCATTGATCTTGTTTTCATCACCGCGGGCCTTGGCGGAGGAACCGGTACAGGGGCCTCACCGGTGATTGCTGAGATCGCTAAGGAAAGCGGTGCGCTAACCATCTGTGTGGTCACTAAGCCTTTCACCTTTGAAGGGACAGTTCGCGATGATCGCGCCAAGCGAGGCTTGGCAAAGCTGCGCAAGTCAGCCGATGTGTTGATTGTGATCTCCAACGACCGTCTCTTGCAGACTTCAGCAAAGGGATTGGCTGTCACTGAGGCGTTTGAGATGGCAGATGGAATACTCCATCAGGGCGTACGTGGAATATCTGATCTGGTAACAGTGCGTGGCCTGGTAAACCTCGATTTTGCTGACATAAACAATGTCCTTTCTGGGGCGGGCGAGGCAATGATGGGTATGGGAACAGCCAACGGGGAACAACGGGCTGTTGCTGCCGCCAAGCTAGCAACTGCGAACCCTCTTCTTGAGGGCGGATCGATACGTGGTGCCCGCAGGATGATCATGAATGTAACTGGCGGAAATGACATGACACTAGGAGAAGTGACCGCCGCTGCAGACTTGATAAGAAGAATTGCAGCTACGGAGTGTGACCTGGTCTTTGGAGCAGTTGTTCAGGATTCTTTCACTGAGGGAATCAAGATCACGGTTATTGCCGCTGACTTTGGTGAAGCCTCTGATGAGACAACTGAGAGCAGGAAACGTCCATCTCATCGAGAGCGGATTACGATTGGCAAGGATCTCGATGTACCCACATTCCTTCGTCGAGAGCAGGAGACAAAAAAGGAATCAGTCAAGGCAGAGGGACAGAAAAAAAGGTCAACTCTTGATAAACGAAATGCGGACTCCAAATGAGAAAAAAGGATATACACAAGAAAGAAATCCAAGCCTCGGGTATGAAGAGGAGATATCCCATTGGCTGATTAGGCAAAGCTGGGATAGAGGCGTTGAGGGCAGCCTCTGGGTGTGGCAGATCAATTTGGAAGGTACGTATACCTTCTCTAGTGATGCTGTGGGAAATATTCTGGGTTACCGTCCCGAGGAAATTGTCGGAAAGAAGTTCTACTCCTTCTTTTGTCTGGAAGACAGGGACATGCTACAAAAGACTGCCATGGGAATCATCGACTCGGGCTTGCCTTTTACAAGATTTAGAAACCGCGTTGTTCACAGGAATGGTTCGGTTGTTGTTTTAGAGACATCTGGAATTCCCATTTTTGGATTAGACGGCAAGGCTATTGCCTATTATGGCGGCAACCGGGCAGTTACTTGTCTTAAGGATAAAGAAAAGCAGTTTTGGCATGAGGAAAGTGTCTTCTGGAAGGTTTTCGGTAAGCTGGATGATGCGGTTTATCTTGAAGTCCTGAACCGGGAAGGCAGTAGCGTGATCGTGCAGGCCAATGAGGAAGCATTTAGGCGCATTGCTGGTGACGGAAATTCCTTGATAGGAAAGGACTTCCTTGCTGATTTTGGTCTGAAGAGCATAGAGCCAGGCCCCGAAAAGATAAAAGAACGTCTGAATCAAGGACAGCCTGTACACTACATAGTAAGCAGGATTGGCCCAGGCTTGGAAGATAGGTGGGAAGAAATAGCTTCGGTTCCGGTTAAAATGAGTGGGAAATACGCCATCATATCAATTAACCGAGATATAACAGAACAGAAGAGGATGAAGGAGGAGCTGGAGTCCACTCGCCTGCAATTGCAAGCCCAATATAAGACAAGCCCAATTCCCACAACGACCTGGCGGCATATTGGGGGGGATTTTGAGCTGGTGGCTTACAACGATGCCATTGAGTCCTTGACTAATGGGAGGATCTCATCGTTTGTTGGAGAAAGGTTAAGCGAGATGTATCCTGATCGCCCTGACTTACTTGTTGCCATGCTGGAGTGCTACAACTCGCGCTGCCAATTGGAGCGGGAGATAACACTGAGATTTGTGACTACGGGCGACGTTCGTTCCCTTTTTGCTACGATTACGTTTGTGACACCAGATCTGGTTATAGCACGCACACAGGATCTTTCGGATTGGAAGAAGCTGGAGAGGAAATTGCGAGGTACTAACCAGGACCTGCAGAGAATTCTAGATACTATGGGAGAAGGCGTTGTAGTCTTAAACGCTAGAGGGGAGATGACCAAGGTTAACAAGAAGGCTTTAGAGATCTTTGGTCGTTCTGAAGAAGAAATGCTGGGCCAAGGGTATTCGCTATGGACTCACCCAGATTATCGCGATCTAATGGCCTTTGAGCAGCGTGCTCGCAGGGATGGGAGACGCAGTTCGTACGAAACGCTGTTTATTGAAGAGAATGGAACGGAATTTTGGGCTCATATTATAGCTACTCCAATCATAGATGAGTACGGGGAGTTTCAAGGGTCAGTTGGTTGCCTGCGAGATGTAACACAAGAAAAGGAAGCACTAGCTGAGTTGAAGAGATTACACCAGTTCAATGAGCAACTTATCAACTCGGCTGGCGTTTGGATAACTGTGATGGACAAAGACGACAGAATTTTGTTATGGAATGATGAGGCCGAGCGGATAAGCGGCTACTCGCGGGGGGATATAATAGGAAATGACAAGATCTGGGAGTGGTTGTACCCTGACCGCGAGTACCGGGCTATGATTAAGCATGACCAGAGTTACATGAGTAAGGATACCAGCGACTGTCAGAGAAAGGATTCAGTTATCCGTTGCAAAAGTGGAGAGGAGAAGGTAATACAATGGTACAGCAGGCCGCGCCATAACGATAAGGGTGAGCTTGATGGATGGGTGATTGCTGGACACGACGTTACGGAGAACAGACATAACCTGCAACGATTGAAGGATTATGCCATACAGGTCGAGCGGTTGAGTCAAGAGAAGAATCGTTTTCTATCAATCGCATCACATGAACTTTGTACCCCGTTAACAATCATCAGTGGTTACATCGACCTTCTTTCTGAAGATGAATTGCGTCCGGGCCAGAGAGATCAAATAGAACGTATTCAGATGCAGCTTGATAGGCTCTCCCATCTTCTTGATGATTTGCTGAGTGTATCTAGGATTGACGCGGGTAAGCAAGCCCTTGCGCTTTCGCAGGTAGATCTTGTGAAGATGGCTCGTGAGGCGGTAGAGCCTCTGATTTCCCAGGCTATGGATAAGGGGCTCAGCATAGAGCTAAGTACAAATGATGCTGCTGTTAATGTGTACGCGGATACTAGGGCAGTTGTTCAGATCGTGACTAATATCGTGAACAATGCTGTTAACTATACTCCTAGTGGGGGAAGGATAAAGGTATGTGTCTCGGCTTGCCCCAAGGCGGGAAAGATAGTGGTTTTGGACACAGGTATAGGCATTCCAGAGGAAGAGCGTGAGTTGGTGTTCAGCGAATTTCACCGATCAGAAAGGGCGCGTAGGATAAAGGCTAATGGGAATGGGCTTGGGTTATCTATAGTTAAGCGACTGGTTAGCGAGATGAGCGGCAAGGTTTGGGTTGAGAGTAATGGAGAAGATCAAGGTAGTGCTTTCTTTGTACTACTGCCAGCTAGTGCGTTAATAAAGGTCGAAAGTGGTGATGAGGATGCAACTAGTGATCTGTGAAGACGAGCCGGACATCACAGAAATAATCTCTCTATCATTGATGGCTGAGGGATACGATGTAAGTCACACTGCAACTGGCGAGGAATTGATAAGAAGATTCGATGAACTAAACCCTGCTCTTGTTCTTCTTGACGTTAAGCTTCCTGGTATAGACGGGTGGGAGGTTCTAGAATGGATACGTGCGCGTAGCAATTGCTCGATAATCATGCTTAGCGCGTATGATAGTGTAGAAGACAAAGTACACGGCCTTTCTCACGGAGCTGATGACTACATAGGTAAGCCATTCAAGCTTGCCGAGGTTAAGGCGCGTATCAATGCTGTATTGCGTCGTTCTGTCCCTATAGATAACAAGAGGCCCCTGCAACTAGACGATGAACGTAAGATGATAATTGTCAAGGGGTGTGAGGTAACCTTGTCGCCCAAGGAGTACTCATTGATTAGCCTTCTGGCTTCTGAAGCAGGGCGCGTTTTCTCTCGTCAAGAGATCCTTTCCGCTCTATGGCCAAAGAATCGCTATGCAAGCTTTCAGGATGTGCAAAAATACGTGTACCTACTACGAAAGAAACTTGAAGATGATCCTTATAATCCTAAGTTGATACTAACAGTGCGAGGTTTTGGCTATCGATTAGATACTAGTCTGCCATCATCGCGGAACCGTGATGGTATAAGTTACACTCGCTAGCAGCTCGTCGTCACCGATGACTACAAGAGACACATTATAGGTCAATCGGGGTATCAAGCGTGTCTCAAGGCTCTATCCCTTCTTCCTGTTGATCTATTGTGTTTCCTGTACAGGCAAATTCGTTAATTGCCACCAGTCGCGACACTTTTGGAAGACAAGCCATTGATAGAACGGCCAGGCTCGAGGAGAATGGCACGTATGCTTTCACTTACTCCTCCTAAGATATGCACCTCACGCAACGCGTCGTTTGGTATAGGCATTATACTAAAGCTGAACACTAACTGTTCCAAATTAACACTGCCCTTTTGTTGGATAAGTCTTCCTATTGGTCTATTGCTGCTTTGGATGCCTTATCGGATAATTAACATATGATAGCTGTTTTATCGAGGGGGATACATGCCAGAGTTACCTGATCTAGAGACACTTAAAGAGGTCTTGGAAGCAAGGGTCTTAGGGCGGGAAATTGTAAGCATATATGCTGTCCGTTCAAAGATTATCAAATCGGTAGATCTAACACCTGATTGCATGACTGGAAAGAGCTTCTCAAGGGTTTCTCGAAGGGGTAAGTACATCGTTTTTACCGTAAAGGAAAACCTACACTTAGTTAGTCACTTAATGGTTGCTGGGCGGTTCGTCTTATGTAGAAGCGATACAAAGCCCACCAAAGCAACAGGGCTTAGAATTACGTTTGCAGACGGCGAAGACCTTCGACTTATCGAAAGTGGTAAGATTAAACTTGTTGAGGTATATATAGTTACTGATCCCGCGGAGATTAATGGGATCTCTGCTGCCGGAGTAGAGCCACTATCCAGTTCGTTCACTCTGGACAAGCTAAAAGAGCTGGTTCACGGTCGTAGGTGTCATGTGAAGAAGCTCCTTGTCGATCAGCGTGCTATAGCTGGGATCGGTAGTGCTTATGCAGATGAGATAATGTTTGCAGCACGCATCTCTCCGGTGCGTTTTGTACATACGCTTACCGATGCGGAGCTTGCGCGGATGTACAGATCGATAGTTGAGGTTCTGAGTGAAGCGATTCAGCAAATCCGCACACAGATTGGCAACAGCTTGTTCACCGATGACATACGTGATTTCCTGAAAGTATATAAACGTACAGGCGAGCCGTGCCTTGTCTGCGGTGCCAAGATATCAGAAATACGCTACGCAAATACTCGTACTTATTACTGCCCAGTGTGCCAAGGTGGTCGATAGAAGCCAAGTTCAGTATGACTCGTCGGACCTCTACAGTGTTTGTCTTTTTACAATTGGCTCCTCGCTGTTTACAGTGGGTAACAAAGATTGCAAATTATAACTGACATAAACCTTTCTCTCGCCCGCTCGAGACGCTGAGAGCGCTCAAGGAAAACCCCTTCTATCTTCTTTTCCAAAAAAGACCTACTGCTTTCCTCTGCCCCCTGCCACAATGCGCCTGCC
>CAZKFV010000084.1:0-44633 GCA_964552295.1 uncultured Thermotogae bacterium
ATAGTAGCGGTAGACGTTGGGGGACTTAATCCGTTGGGTGTGATGCTGGAGTTTTCAAATGCGGGCGAAACTCTCATGAAAGAAGTTCACGCCACAGCCACCCTTCAGGATCGGTCTGGTCAGACACTAGGAAGCTTCTCTGCTGAGCCTTTCTCGGTTCTTCCTGGACGTTCCACAAGGGTGCTTCTCCGCAGCTCTATGTACATGCAAGTGATAGGCATCTATCTTATCACCGCCATTGTTGACTTCGGCGAAGACTATCTAGTAGCCGGTAAACTGGCTCTTCGAATCAAGCCATTGTCGCTTTCTCCAGTTGGTGAAAGAGAGAGATTGCCAACAGACATAGATGGAGATGGCCTATATGAAGACATAGACGGCGACGGGAGATTGACAAAAGACGACGTGTCCTTGTTCAGGGAGAATCTAGGCGAGTTGTCCGTAGTGCAAAACGCGCGCGCTTTCGACTATGATAACGATGGGATGATAACGTTAAATGACGCTATCTTCTTGCATGCGATGCTCTCACGTCTAGCACAACCACCTGGCGATTGATGCCTCAATCTTTCTTGGCGATGAAGAAGAAAGCTGTCGGTCTCAAAATAGGCTGATGGTTTGTCTACGGTTCATTTCATTATCTCGATAGCGCGCCAGCTGCGTTAACTAAGCCATATCCAAAATAGGAATCCTTACCGCTGGTGCCTAAGTCAACTGCGCTGTCCCTAAGAATTGATAGGGCCTGGGCACCGGTAATCTGGCGGTTAGCAGAGAGGATCAAGGCAAGCGTGCCGGAAACAAAAGGAGCCGCAAATGAGGTACCAGAGCTAGTTCCAACTATTCCTCCAGGGAACAAAGAAGTAATCTTGTCTCCCGGAGAAGCTATTTCAACCTCTGTGCCATGATTGCTGAACGAGGCAAGATGGTTACTGCGATCAACTGCGCTGACGGCTATAACGCAAGGCAACCTTGCTGGGTAACTTACCTGGGGAGCACGATCGTTTCCAGCTATTCCAACTATGATTACTCCTTGTTCAACTGCATTACAGATAGTGCTTTCAAAGTAGGTGGGGGGCTTACTGTTTGCGTACACACTAAGGTTTATTATGTCTGCGCCATTATCAACAGCGTACTCAATTGCGGCCACAAGCTTTTTCCAGTCCGATCCGTAAAAGAGGTTTCGCGAATCAAGGAAACGAATGTCCATGAGCTTTACTCCGGGGGCCACGCCCACGATGCCGCTTGCGTTAGGCCAGGAAGCGATGATTGATGCAACAAAGGTGCCGTGCCAATGGATTTGTGATCCAGTTAGCGAATCATTGTCGTTGTCACGAAAGTCCCATCCGTGGATATCATCAACGTATCCATTTCTGTCATCATCTATCCCATTATTTGGTATTTCACCTGTATTGGTCCACATAGACTGTGCCAGTTCTGGAATAGTGCTGTCTATCCCCGAGTCTATCACAGCAACAATAACATCACCCTTGCCATGTGTGGTGTTCCAGGCCTTTGGAGCACCAATTGCAGAGATTCCCCAGTTGACGGGTTGTTGATGCACCGTATATAGCCCTTCGCCTTCAAGTTCTGCACATGGTGCAAGTGGAAGGCTTATTGGAACAATACGGAATGGTAATGATTTAGCTACTAGCGATTCAAGCCCCACGTCAAGCGATATCTGAAGCAGGTAGATGCCTACTTCTTGAAACTCCCAACGGCTGCTGACAGTAATGGTGACTTTCGTATCTGGCCCAACGTACAATGGGTTGATGGCGAGCACCTGGATTGGGTTACCTAATCTATCCGATAGTACTGCCTTTCCAGTTACTTGCTTTAGCCCATGCTTTAAGGAGTTATTAAGCACAAAGGATGCTTTGAACGGTATTAAGCCATCTATATCAATTGTACTCAGAGTAACTTCATTGGCGTAGGAGGCTTGCGCTACTAATAAAGGAGCTATCACAAATAGTGTAAGCGAGTATCCAAAAATAGAAAGCCATTGAGTGCAGCTCATTTTCTGCGCTAGCTCCGGCTATCATCGTCAGGGATGCGGACTTGCTGCAAGACGTCTTCTAGTCGTGGCGTCTCCTTACCACTCCATCCGATGATTTTTACAGTTATACTAAAAAGCAGGCCGGTCTCTGCCTTAAGGTCATCTGCCTGGGCATTCAAGCGATCCGCTGCTATCTGTGCACCATCTGGGGCGGTCTCGGGTAAGAGAACAGCAAATCGCTGTTTGCTGACGCGAGAAACCAGGTCCACTGAACGAAGTCTAGCGGTCAGAAAGTTAGACGTGGATAGTAGGAGATTGACAACATCATTCTCGCCCAGTGGCTGGGTTCCAGCTACGTCGATTATCAATACAGACGCAGGGTGTCCATACCTTTCTCCCTTTCTTATCTCCTGTTCTAGCGATCGTTCGAAGTACGCTAGTGTATAGCTTCCCGTATCGTCGTCTAGCATAACCATTTGGCGCAAAGCGTGCTCGTGCGATCCGATCATCTTTATCATCAAGTTGAATACATCAATGAACTTGGCGATCTCATCACGGACCTTTGTTCCAGTTGACCGGGTTGGGCCTGGCGAAACAGTAACGCTATAATCCCTTTGTGACACCCTCTCTGCCCCTTTGGCCAGACGGAATATAGGGCGAGTTATTATCGCTTTCAGGATTAAGTACAGAAGCGCACCTAATACTAGGAAACCAACCAGTGATGCGATCCCCAGTTGCCACGATAGTCGGGCAATGTAGCTTTGTTGCTCCGCTAGTGACATATCTACTGAGACTACGCCCATAAGCTCTGAGTCCATGAACAGCGGGTAATCAGCGCGTAGATACTCTATTGAACCTACCTGTACCCGGGAGACTCGTACATCACGCAAAGCTATGAAATCAGCTTGATTCTCTTCGGAGAGTATTCTTCCAGTCAATGAAGAATCTGTGCTAGAGACTACGCGTAGACCTCTTCCGGTTATCCCGGTCACGGTTATCATTACAACAGCCTCGTGCCTTTTCATCAGGGTATTGATATCCGAGTCAAGTTGGTCAGAGTAGTAGAGAATGTATTCCTTGTCCTGTATTGACTTGGACACAACACCTGCCACACTGCGGGCGCGCTGCTCGTATATTCCAGTTATTGTGGCGTAAAGTGCGGTGAACGATAACCAGGTCAGGATGCCAATCACCAGAAGTGTTACAACAAATGTTGGTACCAGTATCTTCGCTCGTAGAGATGATCGGTAGTAGACATTGGATGCAAAAGAAGGTATCTTGCTTGCCAGTCTGCTGAATATGCACCTTAACCCTGTCCTCTTCTCTTGTCTATTGTTTTCTGAAACGTCCAATCCCACTCCGATCCCCTCCCCTATTGAGAAATTAGCTCATGTTTTAGCATGAATTCTCCTGCGGCTTCTGCTGGGTCGCTGTGTAACAGCCTGACCTTATTTACCAGTGAATGTACTTTTGTGGTGGTAAGCGTTGATCTCAGTGTGTTTTCAACTAGCTCTATCTCCGGAAGAGCATCGAGTACCGCCTGGAATGCTAGCAAGGATGTATTCAATGTGGGAAAAACCTCCTGATCGTCCTCTAGCGCGTGGAATCCCATCATTGTCAAAGTCTCTTCGATGTTATGCACTATACAAGCATCTGTTGAATTAAGCTTGAGTTCTGTTTCTGTTTCATCTACTCCATCTGTCCAGTTGATGTTGCCCAGTTCTATACCATATGTGCTACTTAGAAGCTCAACCTCTTGCTTGGGGATACCCTTCTGTACGGTCAGGTTAAGGCCTTCCTGCTTTGACTTGAGAAATGAGGCCAGATAAGAAATATCATGTCCGGCAAGAGCGTCGGCGATAGTCTCGGAGACTACAATAATTAGCTTGTTCTCCACGGAAAGCGGAGGGAATGTCACAATATTCTGATTTCCAAATGTATCTTTGCTTAGGGAATCCGAATTTGCCAGGGCAAGATGCACATCTCCGTCCGTCATTGCCTGTTCTAGCGTTTGTTGGTCTCCCAAGCCGATAAGGCTGATCACCTTTATTCCTTGGGCGGCAAGTGCTAGCTGTAGTAAGCGCCCCATGATGATTTGGTCAATAGAATCTGTAGTCCCAAGGGCTATGGTCCCCTTCCAAGTAGAACTGGGAAGAATTACGCCTGCTGAAACAACTCCTTTAGTTTCCTCCGGTCCGTTTCCCCAATGGTTACCCCCAGCAAATACGGTGTTACTTGTCAGGTTTGATATATCATACAGATCGTTGTTAGCAAAAGTATTACTAGTAATTATCAAGCGGAACTCCTTCTCGCCTTGGAGAAGCTGAGAGTCGGTCCCACGAAGGATAGTGTCATCTTTGCTTAGCTTCGATACAAGTTGGATGCCGATTGAATTGTCCATGATGGAATTACCTTCAAGCATAGTCTTGGTCCCCGGCTCGAAGAGCTTAACTGCAATTTGACTCGTGGCGATGTAGTTGTCCAGGATAGCGGTGTGTGAAGATGAAGCAGCCAGGAGGCCTATGTTGGTCTTGGCGATAGCGTTGTTCTGAATGAGGTTCTCATCGGAGTGATTCAATAACGAGACTGCTTCAGCGGAAATATCACTGAGGTGATTTCTCAACATCTGGTTTTTTCTTGATTCGATCAGGGCAATTCCGTATGCACTCTGGAAAACATAGTTGTCAAGCAGCAGATTCTGCTCGCCTTCAGAAAGGACCAGTCCTGCAAGCAAGTTGTGGGATAGCTCATTTCTTAGGATTCTGTTTCTTGTTGCTTCTGTTGCCTGAAGCCCAATTGCATTCTCCGTTAAGCTATTATTGAGAATAAGATTTGACCTACTTGTTCCTAGAACAAGCCCTGTACCAATACATTGCTCTATGACATTGTGAGAAATGGAATTCTCCTGGCTGTCAGAAAGCGCTATTCCATCCTTAACACCTTTAGAGACAGTATTTATAGATACACTGTTCTGCTGTGATTTGTAGAGGGATATCCCACACCTGACACTCTGCTTGATTGTGTTGTTTTCAATAGTATTGCCGCTTGCCAAACTTAGTAGAATCCCTGTACCGCAGTTGTCTAGAGTAGAATCCCTAAGGGTATTAGAAGACGAGCTTAGCATCTCCACCCCGCTTGTAGAGCAGTTATTGCACATGCATCCTAGAAGCTCATTCTGCTCGGAGCCGTCTTCCAAGGAAATACCTACCTTGGCTCCGGTGATACTTGTATTGTGGATGTTATTCGACCAGGCGCTGGAAAGCCTTATTCCCGCTTCTGTCACTGAACCGATTTCTACTTTCGTGAGAGTATTGTGGCCGGCTGTTTGGATATCTATACCCGTGTTGGCATCCCGCACCTTGACTGAATTCAGAACGTTTCCGTTGGATTCGATAAGCTGTATTCCGATCTGTGCTCCCTCGATAACGATCCCTTTCAGGGTTATATTTGATGATTGCTGCAGCTTAACGCCAATTGCATTGGATTTGACCATAATATCACGGATTGTGACCCCGTTAGCCGAAATAGTTATTGCGGGCTCACCATTCTTGGCTTCGATAACGGTTTGCTGTCCTGAGCCTGCAATAGTGACATCTGAAGTGTCAACTACAAGCGTTGCTTCAAATGGCTCATTGCTTGGTCGGACAATTATGGTCCCTCCCGGCAATACATGTTCCAAAGCAAGTTTTACGGTAGAAAAGTCTCGTGGTACGACAATCGCTCCCGCGGGAGCGCGATCAGTGAAAAACAAAAAGCAACCAATCACAAACAATGCAACGATGACAAGCGCGCTACTTCCAATAAGTAGACGCCGGTTATTGGCTGGTCCTTTCTTTGTCATGCCCAAATAATAGTAGCTGGCTAGTAAAAAGTGAAGCTGGTGCAATCATTTCAGGAAAAAGTGCCAACATAAGATCAATCCATCAAGTTCGTTCAGTGGGTGATAGCGTTTGATGATAACCCTGGTCGCATGTTACCTGGGCATGATTGTGTACACCACCTCTAGGCCGTAATCCCCGTCATGGTATTCATCTTCTAGAAGAATGCGATGGTCAACGCCGATCTCGAAACTCCCACACTGGCCATCTGCCAAGATTTGGGGTGTGTTGCTTATTGGAAAGTAGGTTCCGCCATGCTCTCGGAGTTCAAAGTCTGAGACTGGCTTTCTTATCAGGCCATCGTGGCTGTCTCCCATAGTAGTGTTTTCTGTCCAAACTTGAACCTTCCAGGCGATATTGCTGTTGATAGTCAATTCAATTGAGTTCATTTCTTCTATGTATCCTCGCTGCAGATCAAGGAAATCAGGTTGGGGCATAGTGTAACCTGTAGTTACCGAAGGGCCTTGGGAAGTGGATCCGGAGATCCTTAACTCCTGGAAAGGTAAAACCGTCCAACTTACCTTGATGCTTGTAGAGCTCTGGTTGGCTAACACTAGTCCAACGAAAGACACGACAATAACAGATGCAAGCGCTATCCGAGCTGCCCGCTTATGTAATTTGATCCACTTACTGAACGGACGGGAAGGCTTTCTCATTGTAGTCACCTCCATAAATCAATGCGCAAGCCAGCACTTCCATGTCAAGATACTTGCCGCGCTACTAACTGCTTACACTTATATTATACCTTGTAACGATGCTTTCTAGACCGCAAGTGGTTTTGAATAGGGATAGCTCTGTCGGTTTAGGGACAAATCTGGATATGCGGTCCATTACCAAGGATGTATTGGACCGTCTTGGTCAACTTGACATACGGCACACTGCATTTATAATATAATTATTAGTAGGTGCTTGTTTAGTAGAGGAGGTGGTATAGGATTCTTGGTAGCATATAGAAATAAGATTTAAGAGTATTGCCTCTCAAAAGCATTAAAAGGCAACCCATTTGAAAGGATGGGGCGCAAAGCTACGGCCTTAAAGGTACGAACGAAAAAGGCAAACTAGGAGTGATCCTAGTGCGCAAAGCCTCGAGTCTTTAGCAGAAGATTGTCAGGCTACCGTGGTGTACCTAATGGTGGCAGAGCTGCAGAATGCTCACAAACAATACCATTAGGAGGTGCTTTAAATGAAGAGGCTTTTTGTATTGCTTACAGTTGTTGTGATAACTATGTATGTTGGGGTTGCGGCTTGGGCCGCCAATCCGCAGGATGTGGATGTGGATTGGAACGTGGATAGTTGGATTATCCTTTATGTACCCGCAGGAGACCGAGATATATCCCTTGGAACAGTGGATGGGAGCCAGTATGATCCGGAAACGGAGACTTGGACTGCGATAACTGATGGAAGTAGTCACAGCGCTTACGTCATTTCTAACTCAGTTGATGGTTTTACGCTGTCGGTGAGTGCCGCTAATGCAACCGGATACGAAGCAGCCGATCTTTCTCGCTTTCAGATGGTTGGTGGCGATTTGACCGCCTGGACAGGTGATTTGAGTAACACCCAGATCCTGGCAAGTTCAACCGCTGGCATAGAAGGTGTTACTGACATCAAGTACCAGTATGTTCCGGACTGGGAAGATGCGCCAGGAAAATACCAAGTGATAGTTACCTACACTGCTACTGCTCAGTAGAAACATAATACCCGGGCGGCCTTTGGTCGCCCGGGTTTCCTCATGACAGCTTTATGTAGGGGCAGCTAGTTGAACCAGGCTCATCTAAGGCCTCCTACGCCTACATGCAATTACAAATCCCTTCCCTGTACTAATACCAACACTTGTATTGTTGGCTCATGCAAGTCGAGTGTTGACTTGCTTGGAGGTTAATGCAGCTATTGGCGCAGTGCATTAGTGTGAAGGATAATCTTGCTTGAATGACGTTGCAATTGAAGACCTGTCTGTGACAGAGGCTAAGAGTATTGGTAAGGAGGGCTGGATGAAACGAGCATTGATCCTTGTATTTCTTTCTGTCAGTGTCATTGGTTTTGGCACTAGCGTTTTTGCGCTACAGATTTCGCAGATTGAATTTGATCTTCACCTGCCGCCAGGAGCAGGGGATATGTATACGTTGAAGGTGATCAACAACAAGTCTGATCCTCAGGATATCAGCGTGTATCTGGGTGACTGGACGCGTACAGACAGCGGTGAAAACGATTTTTTGACGCTAAACAGTGGGCGTTGGCTTTTTGCAAGGGAATTTCAGCCAGGTGATGAGCTAAACATTGTGTACCGGGTTAGCTTGCCACATGAAGGCATCTCTGTGACGGGAAGCTATGCAAGCGCGATGCCTTCAGCTCAGGGAGTAATCGCTGGGCCAGAGAAGCTGGTTTTGGGTACACAACAGGACCCAGTCGGGGCTACTGATGGACCGGTCTCCATAACTCGTACAGTGCTTTCTACCGATGGCAAGGCAATAACAGTTAACTTGAATGTTAAGGTGCTTCAAGGCCTTGCTGGTCTGCGCATTGATGAGGTGTTCTCCTTGCATGTAGACATAACGTCGGTTGATAGTGTTGGAAGCGAATTCAGCACCGTTAACCGCTCTTGCGGGGATTGGATCAGCGTTTCTCCGCAGTCATTCAGAATTGAACCGGGCGAAGCTAGGTCTGTGAGTTTCCGGGTTGATGTCCCTGATGATAGTTTATCCGGGATGTACTGGGCGATGATTTTTGTCCAAGGAGCGCCTCGCCCGGAGCAGCGTGAGGGGGCAACCATACTTGCTATCGAGCGGTTTGGTGTAAAGATTTATCAGACGATTCCCGGTACAAGCGTGCTGTCTGGTGAGGTTAGACGCGTTAGTCAGGTAGATGATGACCCATTAACCTTTGAAGTTTTGTTTGCTAACACGGGAAACGTGCAGTTGGGTCCTACTGGAACGATTAGCGTCATCAATCGAAATGGAGATGTTGTGCGCTCGCTAGCAATAGATGAATTTAGAGTCCTTCCCGATAAGGAACGGATACTCACAGTGGTGGATGACTCTACCTCTTCTCTGCCAGATGGCATTTACCGCGGGCTTGTTACCATTGATTATGGTGGGGATAGCTTGGCCGGAGGAACACGTGATTTTAAGCTACGTTAGTTAAGACGGTTTTTGTATAATTGAGTTTTATGTAAGCAGTATTGGCTTGAGTCTGTTATTCAATGGATCGATTATTGCTTCCACAAATCCTATCTGTGTCTTCTATTGCTGGGGCTTGCCATTGTTGGAGCTTATATCGCGGCAGCAAAATAAAGCGGCCTCCGGAAAAGAGGCCGCTAAAAAAGTTTTTGCGGTTTACGGCTCACCTGGCCATGGGCCAACTACTCCCTCTGCTGCCCACTCCATAGTGATCAGGGAGTTCACAGACATCCACAAACCCTCTGGCACCTGTAGATTTCCTTTCCGATCGTATAAGGGGCCCTGGAATGGGTCATAGGTCACGCCGGGCTTCCCCATTTGCTCAAGACGGGTCATGAACAGATCGTAGACCGAGATCTTCCCAAGAACAGGGTGATCAATGACGTAAGCCTTCAATTCGTCCTCGTAAAGTGGATTTATGGGTATGCCTGGCTTGCCCTCCGCCTCCACGGCACGTTGGGATAGGAGCCACCAATAATCCACGTTTTGCAAGTTGTTTGCGGTGTAGTCGCCATTGTAAACCTTCTCGAGGAAATCGAGATAGATTGCGTCCCAATGGACTCGTTGTCCGGACACTACATAATCCGGAGCAAATTTATACATCTGTGATCCATAGTGAGCGAAGCTTGGGAGTTTGCTTTCGGCTGCTACTTGTACGACGGTCGACGAATCCTCAGTAAAGGCAAAGACGTCGCAACCCTCGGCAATAAGCGCCTCCGTGGCCTCTTTGGCAGCTGTTGGATCATACCAGGCCTCGATCCAACGGACGTGAACCTCGGCATCAGGGTTTACCTCTCGCACACCAATGGCATAGGCACTGATGTGGCGCTTCAGTTCCGGGATCGGGTAAGCCCCTACGTATCCCACTTTATTCGACTCAGTTAGCGCACCTGCTATGAGGCCGTTCAGATAGTAGATCTGGTAGAAATCAGCCATGTACGTCATTAGATTCGGGGCGCGCAGGAATCCAGAGCAATGTCCGAAAATAGTGTCCGGATGCCGTGCCGCCGCAGCGACAGTACCATCGATGAAGCCGAAGCTTGTAGTGAAAACAACATCGCAATCCTGTTCCAGGATAAGCCTATCGATGTATGTTTCTACTTCTGCTTCGGGAACGGACTCGATGTAGACGGTCTCTAACCACGGGAAAGTGTCTTCACAAACTAGTCTTGCTTCGTTTTGTGCATACGTCCAACCCATATCGCCGATTGGGCCAACGTAAACGAACCCAACCTTAAGCGATTCGCCGGGGACGTATTCTTCTGCCATCGAAACCGATGTCAGACCTATCACCAATGCCAATACCACAACCACAAGTGTAACGATCTTTGTTTTCATGTTTCTCTCCTTTGAGTTCTTCGCCGATTTTGCCTTATTGCTTGCCTTCACCTCCTTTGTAGCTAAGTTTATTCTTCACCTCTAGTATAGGGCAAGGTCAGTGCCGAGGGAGCCCCCATCTTCTTTCTTAGTCTCCCTCTTGAGGCGACGATGAGTACGAAGATGGCAAACAGATAGGGCATGGCCTTCAAGAACTCGGGTGCCATGTATGGCTGAAAACGGTAGGCAAGATGGAATAGCGCGGCAAAAAGGTAGGTTCCTAAAAGACCGATCATTGGATTCCAGAAGGAGAAAACAGTCAGGGCGATGACTATCCATCCCATTCCTGCTGTCATCCCTTCGCTCCAAGAAGGACGGTATGCCACTGAAAGGTACGCACCGGCTACCCCAGCCAAAACGCCTCCTAAGAAGACACAGAGGTAACGCACAAGATACACATTGACTCCTAGTGAGTCAGCTGTGGCGGGATCCTCGCCCACCGCACGGATTGTGATCCCGATCCGCGTCCGATAAAGGACATACCACAATAGAGGAACCATCAGTATGGTCAAGTATACAAGAAGGTTTTGCCCTTCGAATATTGCTGGTCCAAGAACTGGGATTCTCGACAACCAGGGTATCGTGATAGGCGAGAGTGGTTCCAGGAGTGGTTTGCCTTCCCATCCGCGCCCAAGTACGCCGGCAAGACCCAATCCCAGCATAGTCAATGAAAGCCCTGAGACTACTTGATTCGCTCTGAGAGTTATGCTCACAAATGCGTGAATCAAAGCGAAAGCCCCACCGACGATACCAGCTAGTAAAACCCCAAACCAGGCGTTTCCTGTGGTGTAGGCGGTCACAAATCCGGTATAGGCCCCCATGATCATCATTCCCTCGACACCAAGATTCAGCACGCCCGAACGCTCTGCGTAGATCTCTCCCAGCGTTCCCAAAAGAAGTGGTGTCCCATAGGCAAGCATCCGGCTGAGCGTCGAAATAACCCAGCTTTCCCAACCCATTAGTGCGTCCTCCAAGAGAAAGAGATTCGATAGCGCATGAGCGACTCACTGCTAATCAGGAAGAAGAGGATTAACCCATTGAATACGTTTATCAACTGAAACGGCAGTCCCAATGAAGATTTAATGACATCTCCTCCAGTCATTATTACTCCAAATAAAAGTGAAGTTAAGATGACAGCTAGAGGATTCCGACGCGCTAGCCAGGCGACAATGATTGCAGTATATCCGTAGTTCAGCGAAACTTGAAATGGGCTACGGAGCATGCCGTGAACCCCCGCCATTTCACCAACACCAGCCAGTCCTGCAAGTCCCCCAGAGATCATCATTACAAGAAGCATTACTTTCAGGTTGCTGATACCCGCAAACCGCGCCGCGTCTGGATTCTGGCCGACTACTCGAATCTCAAAACCTTGTCTAGTTCGGGTAATTATGATGTAGGCAATGACTGCTAGAGCCAAGCCGATCACGAGTGTAGGCCAGTGGATGCGAGACCCAGGAATGAGAGGTAGTCGTGCTGCTGCTGGAAATCGGTCGGTATATGCAAAACCTCGTAACTGTGTGCCCTTCCACGGTCCGTGAATTAACCAATCTACAATGTACATAGCTATATAATTCATCATCAATGTTGTAATAACATCGTTTACTCCCGCGACAGCTTTTAGGAACGCTGGGATCAACCCCCATGCGGCACCAGCCAGGAATCCTCCCACAAACATTGCAGGAATGAGAAGTGAGGAAGGCAGACCTGAAAAAAGCGCTATCCCAGTTGCGGCCACTGCACCTAAAAGAAGCTGGCCCTCTGCACCGATGTTCCAGAACAACGCTCGGAAGGCAAAAACCAGTCCTACCCCGCATAACAGAAGGGGAATGGCGCGCCGAACCGTCTCTGCCAATCCGAGGCGGCTGCCAAGTGCCCCGCGCAGGATTAAGTAATACGCGCGGAACGGTGACACTCCATAGATTTGGAAGAATATCCCCGCTACGATTAGTGCACCTAAGACTGCGGCGATCCAAACAATGACCATGACCCGCGCCGAGGGAGCCGGGACCCTCTCGATCTTGATTCTTCCTCCCAACAGGTGACTGCTCATCCCTCTCCTTCAGAATGCTTGGTTCCAGCCATCATGAGTCCGATTTCTCCGACCTCTGCGCTTTCCGCGTCTACGATGCCCATCACCTCGCCGCTGAACATCACCAAGATACGATCGGAAAGCTCCGTGACCTCTTCCAGGTCCTCGGAGATCAAAAGGATTGCTGCTCCCTGCTCCCGTCGTTTTAGCAGCACCTGCCTTATCTGTTCGGTGGCCCCCACATCAAGGCCGTAGGTTGGATGGGCAGCAATAACCAAACGTGGATTGCCAGAGAGCTCCCGAGCCAAAACCATCCGTTGTATATTGCCACCAGAAAGGAGCTTGGCCGCCGTCTCATCGCTTGGAGCAGTGATATGATATTCCTCCATTGCGCGGCGCACGTTATCATCGGCCGCCCCTCTATTAAGGAAGCCAAAGCGAGAGAAAGGTGGTCGGTGATAGCCTTTGAGAATCAGGTTTTCGCGTATATTCATGGCAGGGACAGTTCCCATTCGGATGCGTTCCGCGGGAACATGGGCAACCCCGAGATCTGCAATCTCCCTTGCGGAATGATTTGTTATCTCTTTCTCCCCTAGGAATACTCGTCCGTTGGTTGCCCTTCGAAGGCCGGTAAGGGCCTCAGCAAGCTCTGTTTGACCGTTTCCTGATACACCGGCAACACTAAGGATTTCACCACCGTAGAGATGAAAAGAAACACTACGCAGAGCAGGAACTCCCCGATCATTTAACGCGTGCAGGCCTTCTACGACTAGGAGCTTCTCCCCAATTTGGAGTGGTGTTTTGTCTAGGCGAAACACCACCTCTCGACCAACCATCAGCTTTGCTAGCTCGGGTTTGCTTGTCTCTGCGGTGTCCACCGCCGCCACCACTTTCCCTTTACGTAGCACTGTCACTCGGTCGCTGATCTTCATTACCTCGTCCAGCTTGTGAGTTATGAATATGATCGTCAAGCCATCGTCCACCAGGGTTCGCAATGTGGAGAATAGCTGGTTTACTTCTTGAGGGGTAAGAACGCTAGTTGGCTCGTCCATGACAAGAATGTCAGCCTGGCGATATAACGCCTTAAGTATTTCTACACGTTGCTGTTGGCCAACGGTAAGCTGCCACACTCTAGCTTGCGGGTCGACTTCAAGCCCGTAACTCTTTGCTATCTTGGAGATCTTATTGCAGATCTCTCTGTAGTTAAGAAAAGGCCCAGTGCCCTCTTTTAAGCCCAGAACCATGTTCTCTGCCACGCTCAAGGTAGAGACCAGATGGAAGTGTTGGTGGACCATGCCTATATGGTGAGACAGAGCTGCTCTAGGGGAAGGCATAGAAATAGCCTTGCCGTTGAGGAATATTTGTCCCTCGTCAGGCTGATATAACCCATACAATATTCTCATGAGCGTTGTTTTGCCAGCACCGTTCTCTCCAAGGAGGCAGTGGATCTCGCCCTTGCGGACGCTTAGATCGATACCATCGCTTGCCACAACGCCCGGAAAGCGTTTCACTATCCCGCGAAGCTCTATAACAGTGCTGTCAGTAGCGCTCAGGATTACCCCTTTCTACGTAACGACCTTCAATTTCTGTATGCAGGATAATAACTATTGGAAACAGCCCTGTCAATTGAGTTGCTAGTTGTTGTTTCAGCGATTCTGACACCAGTTAATACTTTGTTTGCGATCTCATGCATCGCTAAGAGGCGTGCTTCCATTTGGCTCTTGGTGTGACGCGCTGCGACGAAGTGTCAAAACAAAGAAAATGGTGTTCGCTCCAGAAAGGGAAATACCTGACCAAAAAAGAACATGATGGGACATCCCCATACCTCGTGCGATTAAGGCAAGGCCGATGATTATACCGATCGCGAATACTCGATTGAGGCGTGAACGCATTCTTGCACCGTCCCTGATTAAATCCTTCTATAGTCTCAAGAAACATGGTATGTCTTTCCAAGAAGCTATGAGTGGGCAAGCGTCCTCAATGGTGGTGATTAAATACTTGTCCTGGATCTATAGGATTGAGCGCTTCCACAAGTTACTTCCTAAGAGGTTTTTGATAGCAACTTCTAGGTTGAAAAGAAGCGATAAAAAACAGCGTTATCTGAAGATACAGCTGATAAAAACGGAGATCACTCTGGTGTGGTTAATACCAATTTGCCTTGCGCTTCAGGCGGTCAACGCGAGTGTTCAATGCCTACTTGCCAAGAGAGCTGCTCGAACAAGCGGCAGAAGCTTGCGGCCTGCATCGAGCTATAAGTTACTAATTCGAGGCTTTCTTCCCCGTTGCGCTCATAACAGCGCTATTTTGTCATGAGCTTGATCGCAAGTATAATAACGTGCATGGTAACTATCGATGATCTTGCACGAAAACTGGGAATCTCCAAGCGGGCAGTGCGCTTTCGCGTGAACGCCTTGAGCGATCTCCTGGAAAAGTACATCTCGCGCGACGAGAAAAACCGGTTGATCTTCACTGGTGAAGCTGTGGTTATCCTTCGTCGCTTAGAGGAACTGCGCCTAGAAGAGCGCCTTCCGATCAGTAAAGCTGCTGTTCGTTTACGGGGTGAATTGCAAAAACAAGAGGAAGATACTTCTGGTGAAGATGATCTCGGTCTTGAGATTAAGCTAGAATACCTGGTCCAAGCCGTGGATAGCCTGAGACGTAACAGAGACTATTGGCGAAACGTAGCAGAGACGATGCAGAGCATTCTCCCGGCTGAGCGTATGTGGGTCAGTAAGCTTTTCCCTCCTATGCCTGGTGATCCTCGGCTGAACTAATGCACGGCTAAGCTACACTTTATCAAGGACGAATCCCTTTTCGAAAAGGGCAAGACAAGCGTTACACACATCGGGATCGAACAGTGAGCCTTTGCCCTTTTTTATCTCAAGTAGGGCAGCATCCAAACCTAACGCTTCACGATATGGGCGATATGATGACATCGCCTCAACTACATCTGCTACAGCCAGTATGCGAGCCTCGAGCATAATCTGATCACCGCTTAATTCGTTTGGGTATCCTGAACCGTCCATGCGTTCATGGTGCTGAAGTACGATCTCAGCCACTGGCCAGGGAAACTCAATTCCTTTTAGAATATCGTAAGCTACTTGCGGGTGTGTTCTGATTAACTGGAATTCTACATGACTCAGACGGGTTGGTTTTGTCAGTATTTCAGACGGAATTGCTATTTTTCCTATGTCATGCAGTAACCCAGCAGCATTGATACCATCTATCTGCTGTTGGGGAATGTCCATCTCTCGAGCGATAGCGCAGGCTAGCGAGGCCACCTTCTCTTGATGCCTAGCAGTATATGCATCGCGCATTTCCGTTGTGAGCCCAACTACATGAATAGTTTCTTCTAGGGTTTTTCTCAAGCCCCGTTGAAGCCGTGCATTCTCTATTGCTACCGCGGCAACATTGGCTAGTCCAGATAGCAGATCTAGGTTTCTACTGTCGTATGCATCTACTTGATTGCTCTCGACCCCAATTACACCAATCACTTCTCCACGAAGAAGCATAGGAGCTAAAAGCTCGGACCTGGGCACGTCTTCTTGCATATTGTACGGCACTGTGTCTTTAGTAACGGTCCCATCATCAGCAATATCGTATGATACCTCTATCTTCTCCATAATTTGCAGCAGATCTGGTATGTACATTGGCTTACCCGAGCGAATTACCTGGCTTTGCGTTCCATGGCCTGGCCTCTCCAGATTGAGGGCAGGAAGGGTTTGTGGATCCACTAGGTGCCCATATTCATCACAGACATACTCAGCACGAATGATGCGCTCATTCTTGTTGTAGGAGGAAATGTAGAATGCATCAGTAGGTATCAGCTCGCTTACGTACTTGTGAACAGTCTTATAGATATCCTGAAGAGAATTAGAGGTTCCCAGGGCAAGTGAGAGTTTGTTCATGGCAATTTGCTGTTGGAGCAGTTGGTGTTCTCTTTCTTGTGCCTGCTTTAGATTTGTGATGTCACGCCCCACCGACTGGAACTCCACTAGGTTGTTTCCCTCGTCAAAGAGAGCCTGGTCCTTCCACTCCATCCAGCGGATGCTTCCATCACCTGAGACCTCTCGATGCTGTGAAGACAGCAAAGGATTCTGCGGAGTGACTGTGCTCTTTAAGTGTTCAATGTGTGCTAATGCTTTCTTCTTGTCTTCTTCCAAAACCGAATCTATCCAGGGAGTTCCTATAAGTTGGTCTCTTGGCTTTCCATAGAATTTGCAGTAGGCATCGTTGACAAAGGTCAGGGTTCCGTCCGGTTGCCAGCGGTCAATACACTCTGTCTGATACTGGACAATCGCACGATAACGAGCCTCGCTGTTTTGCAGTTCTTGGGTACGCTCCTGTACCAGCCTTTCAAGCTGTTCTTGGTGCTCTGCGTTCTGTCTGGCTAGCAGTTTCTTCTCATCGTTAAGCTTTTTGACTTTAGCTGCGTTTCTTACGGTGTTCTTGATGGCTTGTTTAGTCAAAGGTTTGGTCAAGTAGTCAAATGCCCCGGCTCGTACTGCCTCTGATGCTGTCTCCACTGTGGGGTCCCCGGTAAGCATTATTACTTGTGTATCAGGTGATTTCTGACGGATCTTCTGAAGCAAGATAATGCCGCTCATTCCGGGTAGTACTATGTCACTTACTATAACATCAAAGTTCTTTTTCTCTATCAATGCGAGCGCTTCTGGGCCACTTGAGGCGGTCTTGATAGAGTATCCATTCTCCTTTATAAATTCGGCCAGAGTGATCCGAATGCTTTCCTCGTCGTCCACAATAAGAACGCGTGCTTTCTCCATCACAACCTCTCAGTGCTTATTCCTTCTTCGCATTGTTTTAGCTTCCGATCATCATTTGCTCTTAGATCGAGATGAAAACGTGTGTACTGATTTGGCTTGCTTTCTACCATAAGACGCCCCTTATGCTCTCGGACAATCCCATAGCTCACTGATAGGCCCAATCCTGTGCCCTTCTCCCTTGGTTTAGTCGTGAAGAATGGATCAAATACCCTGTCTATAATATCTTTTGATATGCCTATTCCATTGTCTTCGATGGTGGTTCGTACCCAGCGAATACCGTCATTTTCAAAGCGATAAATGCTGATCTTAATTACTTTCGCTTCATGGTTGCTTGTGTCGCGCTGGTTGAGCGCGTCCCTGGCATTTGTAAGCAGATTGAGTATTACTTGCTCAATTTGCTGGCTTCGGCAATTCACCCAAGGTAGGCTTGGCTCTATCTTTTGTTGTATTTCTATCTGGTCCTTGCGCAAAGTAGCTCCGCTGATCGCCAAAACGGCACTTATTATATCCTGCATCCGTGCTCGACTATGCCCTTGTTTGTCCTGTCTAGCAAAAGATAGCAAACCCTTGACGATTTCTGTTACCCGGTTGCCTTCTTTGATGATTGCATTTGCAAACTCCTTCAGTTGGGAGCTATCTGTGCGGCTGCCTATCAGGTCAGCGTAGTTGATGATTCCCGTAAGTGGGTTATTGATTTCGTGGGCCATGCCGCTTGCAAGTGTGCCGATTGATTCAAGCTTTTGGCTTTGGCGAAGCTGGGCCTCTAAAGCTTCCTTCTTCTTCTCCTCTTTCACACGCTCTGTGACGTCCCTTATTGCTACAACCCGGTACTTCTCTTCTTTGCTCTTTACAGATCTTGCTTCTAGTTCTACTGGGAATAGAGTTCCATCCTTTCTTATTCCCATCACTTGGTAAGGCTCCGCGAAGTCTTTGAGAATGTTTTGAGCTATTGTCGAATGGTATTGCGGCAGTACACAAAGGTTAACTATGTTTTGGCCTATCAATTCGTCTCTTGTATAGCCTACTATCTTGGTCAATGATTCGTTTACATCAATAACCACGCCATCATTGTGGATTAGTATGCCTTCGAAGGTAAGGCTAGAAAGCTTTCTGAACCGCTCCTGACTCTGGCGTAGTTGATCCTCAGCGCTTACTTTTTCAGTAATGTCGCGAACGAACTCCACAACAGATGTTACATTGCCCGATTCTGGATCTTTTATTGGATAACTGAACAGCTCTATCCACTCAGCCGGCGAACCCCTTACCTGGACGATGTCTTTTTCCATGTTTCCTGTCTTGATAGCACGAAGCGAAGGGCAAGGTTCACAAGGGGAGTCTCTATTCTGATAAGACTCGTAGCATTTCTTTCCCTCGACGGGCAGCTTATCTGAGTGCCACTGTCTAATGGTCTTATTGACGTAAACGATTGTTAAATCTGGATTAAGGACGCTTATTCCATCTTGGATGCTGTCTAGAACACTGGATAGAAAACGCTCGTTTTCTCGCAAGGAGATCTCTGCCTGAGTCCGCGCCTGCTCTAACTCAATACTAAATAGGGCAAAGGCAATATCTCTGGCGAGCTCTTGGAATAGTCTTATTTCGTTTTCGTCCCCACACAAGGCGCTATCAGTAGATGCGCTTATCAGTCCATAGACCTTTCCATTATGCTCTAAGCGTAGCGTAAGGCCAGCTCTACCGACATAGCTAGCTGACAGTGGACAGTCATGACATGTAGAAGCAGGATCCTTGGTAACAACGACACCTGGCTGATGGAGTGCTCGCTGGCCACAGGCGGTGATCCGGCCAGCCTTGAACTGATTAACCAAGGGGATGAAGTCTTTTCCTAATCCAGCTTCGGCACTTTCTAGCAATGCTGTATTCTCATCAAACAAGGCAATCCAGACATTGAAGTAACCGCGTGTCTCTTCCAAGCTCTTGCAGGCTTGTTGGATCAGCTTGACGCGATCTTTTTCCCTGACGATGAGCTGATTGACATTTCGGATAGCTTGCAACACTAAATTTAGATGGGTGATACGCTCTTCTTTCCTTTTATGTTCTTGGACAGCTTTTTGTAGATCTGTCGCCTTGTGCTTGATCTGGTACACTAGTAAAAGCACTCCGGCGATCAGGATTCCGATAGAGATTCCAAAGCCTAATAGCATTTACATCACCCGCTTGGGTTCGTTGATGCTATTCTGAGTTGTAAGCATCGCTTCCAAGCATTGACCCAGTAAGTTGTAGTGATATAGATTACCAGCTGCCTTCAGTGCTCTAACGTAGTAGCTGGTTCTTTCAGTCAGTAATGATCTCCAGGGAAAGGCTTCTGTAAACTCTAAGCTTACCCTTGCTGGCTGAAAACCAATAGTAATCCCGCTAGAGCCATCGTAGTTATCTGCTCTTATGG
This sequence comes from uncultured Thermotogae bacterium, assembly GCA_964552295.1. Lineage (GTDB taxonomy): Bacteria > Bipolaricaulota > Bipolaricaulia > UBA7950 > UBA9294 > M55B144. The sequence goes on from CAZKFV010000084.1 coordinate 19,633, forward strand.
TGTTTTGTTGATCAGCTAACAATGGGCCGGGGTGTTCAGTATTAGAGAAAAGGAGAGTCATAAGGGTTACGATCTTTGCGCATTGTTTCATATCCCTTATTCTCCCTCCTGGTGTTTACGCTTCTCAGTGTACATACTTCTATCTGCTTCAGCTAGTATCTCTTCTACTGTCTTGTTGATACCTGGCTTCCAATATGCAGCTCCGATCGACAATGTAACGGGGAATGGAATCAACTTTGTCTTACAGCTTAGTTTCACTAGAGCTTGGTGAATCCGTTTGATGACTGTATCTGTCTCTTTGTTTGTTTCTATAAGTACAACCAGGAATTCGTCACCGCCGTAGCGTACAACAAGATCACTCTCGCGGACCTGCTCAACAAGGAGATCAGCCACTGCCTTGAGGATGCAATCACCGGTCTGGTGACCGTATGTGTCATTTATGAATTTGAAATGATCAATATCCATCATCAAGAAGCTGATTGGATGGTTATATCTCTCTGAGCGGCCTATCTCGCTTTCAATAACCTGGTTGAAGTAGCGCCGGTTGAAAACATTGGTTAGTGGATCACGCATTGCCTGATCATGGAGTTGCTTCTGCAGCCTGATCCTCTCGATTGCCTGCGTGGTGTACTCCAGAAGTAGCTCCAGTAAGCGAACATCTTGCTGGCTAAAAGCATTCTCCTTTGTTGAGGTAGCTTGAAACACTCCGATGTTGCCAATTGGTGCACTAATTCCGGATTTGAAATCCTCTCTTGTAGGGCGTGCCTGCGGTACCTCAGAAAGTGATCCGAAAACCGTTGTCTTACGCGTTCTATAGGTATCCACTGCCAGACCCCCTTCCTCTAAAGAGGTCTGTCTGGTCGCATCTGATGGAAGACCGGATGACATGGCTTTGGTTATCAGAGTATCCTTATCTACTATATCTAGTACACAAAGCGGAAACGATAGGATCTTCTCTGCAGCATTGATGGTTGCTAGATACACCTGATCCTCGGATGAGCATACCTGCAGGGTCTGGGCTACATTGTGTAGTTGTTCGACCTTCATCCTGGATTCATTAATTGCTCTTTCTGATGCTAATCTTTCCGAAATATCGAGGACGATGGATACAAGAAACGGGACGCCATTTTGGTTGAATCCGGCGCCATGGATTTCAGCGTCGAATTGTTCACCGTTGCTTCTTACATTGACCGAGGAGGTTACAAATTGGTGCTTTTCTTCAACTGCTTTTCGAAAATTCGCAAATCCATGGAAGTAGTCAGGATGTATAAGCTTTTCCGCTAATGATCCGATCAATTCTTCTCTTGTATATCCGTACATCTTGCATGCAGCATTATTGGCATATGTAATGGTTCCATCATTTGTGAATATCAAGATCGCGTCGGTAACGGCTTCGTATATTATTCTGAATCGTTCTTCGCTTTCCCGAAGTGCGTCTTGAGCCTGCTTTCTCTCTATTGCTATTCCGATTTGTTCGGCGGCAAGCTCAAGAAGCTTTACGTCGTCCTCGCTGTACAGGTTCTCATCATCATAGCTTTGTACTATTACTGCTCCTATAACCTTGTTTCTAGATCGTAGAGGAACCCCGAGCCAGGCTTTAGACCGCTGTCCAACTGGCTCTAATCCGTGTGCCCTTAACCATTCTTCGCGTTGCGCTGAACGCAGAAGCATAGGTTTGCCGTTTTTAGTTACGTAAGTTGTAAGTGTATTTCGGCCTACAATTGGCTCATAGGTATCATACTTATCTACCAGATAGGGTATTGTCACTTTGTCTTCGTCTTTGTCATACAGAGCAATGCGAAAGTTAGTTGTATCAATGGTGTCTGCTAAGATCCTTCTTATTTCGGGGAAGAACTGACCCAGGTTATCCGTGCTGCTCGATGCCTGGGAGATTTTGTGCAGTACTTCCCTGATCTTTTCATCGCGTACCCTACTGCTAATGTCTCTTAGGCTTACCAGAAGATGATCCTGGCTATCGATTTTGACCATAGTCCCACTTATCTCTGCATGTATGTGCTTTCCGTCCTTACGCTTATTGACTGTTTGTAAGGGATCAGTATTGGCTGTAGTGAGTTGAGCCAGGCCAAAAACGGGCGCGCCATCAGGGAGAAGATCTGCTACGGTAAGTGACAACAGCTCATCGCGTGTATAACCTAGCATTTCGCACGCGCTGTGGTTTACATCAACTATTCTTCCGTCTAGAGTCTCCAGAAACACCGGATCTCTCAATTGCTCAAACAAAGCCCGGTATCTGCTTTTACTTGCTTGTAGCTGGTTGGTCTTACGCAATACTAGTCGTTTTAGTGATAGGTTCCACAAGGCTAGAGCCAAACCAATGATGGCAAGGAAGGAAACTATGCCAACAACAAGCCATATCTGACTTGTGGACATGTCTCGCTTGCTATCAAGCTTGATCCACTGGTATTCAATAGCTTCTTTTTCTGCTTCAGGAATGCGTGTGAGGGCTTCCTGCACAATGGCTGCTAGTTCTGGCCAGTCATTGCGTGTGGCAAAAGATAAGCGGGTGAAGTAACCGCTTTCGCCAGATACCTTTAGATTGGTAATGGCGTCCTGTTGGAGGTAATAGGTGGCAACTGGTAGCGTGGCGATCATGGCATCAACAATGCCAAGGGATGCCTCTCGTAGGCCTGTGATGACATCTGGAACCAAATGAAGAATGACATCTGGGTGATCCCTGGAGATGAACTCCTGCCATAGGTACCCCTTTACCACAGCTACATGCATGTGTGCTAGGTCGTTCAATGTTAGCCTTTTGGCTACTTCCTGCCTTGTGATTATAACACCGGGCAAAACCAGAAACGGATCTGAGAAAAGCACATAATTCGCTCTCTCTTCCGTTTGAGCTGCCGCAGGCAGTGCATCGACCTCGCGGTTCTCCACTTTTTGCAAGGCCTCGTCCCAGCTTTCGCAGGTTATGGCTTTGAAGGTCAAACCAGTTTCCCTAGCTACAAGAGCCAGATAATCGGCCGCCATCCCGCAGTAGTCTCCACGTTCATTGAAGTACTCAATTGGGACAAAATGGGGATCCGGTGCTACGGTAACTATCGGATGAGCTATAATCCAGTCCTTCTGTTCTTGGGTTAGCCAATCACTACCTTGAGCGAACGTAATCTGATGGGAGATGCAGACAGAAAGCAGGAACAGAAGGCCAATAAGCAGGCAGGCAAACAAACGCTGGTAACGGATGTATCCCCTGTTACTTGGCTTCCTTTGCGCTTTTCTCTTGCTCATACCTCGGCCATTGCTTTTTGCCTGTCTTTTGTACCGGAAAACAATTGTAACAATGTTAGCATACGAAAGCTCTATCTAGCGTGCAACTAGGAATCTGCGTACTGGATGTTCTAGGTGGTGAACTGGGACCGTTGCTATCATGCGATAAAGAGCTTTACATGCACAGTTAAACTACGGTAGAAACCCACCTTCTTTAGCTAGGGCTTCGATTGATAGCTGTTCATCAAACATTTGTAGCTAGAAATTTTCCACGGCGAAAAGCGCATGTTGCCAGACTTTCTCGGGTCGCGCAACCATTTGGAATCTGCTATTATGATTCCCATTGATAAGTGAAAGGGTGGGATCTGGATGAGAAGTACTGAGCATAAGGCAACATTGGTGTTTGTTTTGTTTCTGGGAGTCTTGAGCTTTTCAATAGCTATGGCAACTGCCCAGGTTCCAGATCATGTGCCATGGAGTGCTGACCAGCCGGTGTCCTGGCAGCTCTTCCTGGCCCCTTATCCATCATCAGAAGGTTGCATGCAGGCAGAGGTGGCAGCTATTCACATGACCCTAAGTTGGTCAGTATCCTACGTCATTGACTACGATGTGCAGCGTAAAATCTGGTACGGGTACGTTGACGCATCAACCATAGGAGTTACTAATACCATGGAGCCATTCCTTTCATGGGCTGCTGAGGATGGTAGAACATCAGAGGTTCTTTGCCATGAGCAGCTTCATTTCGATCTAAACGAGGTCTATGCACGGAAGCTAGCTATCCTGCTTGCTCATCCCCGACGAATAGAAGCTCGCACAAAGGATGAAGTGCGAACCGCCCTAAAGGAAGCTATCAATTCTACTGCATCGTCTGTGCTGGATATGGCAGAACAAATGCAATCCTTATATGACCAGGAAACAAAGCATGGCACGGATGCTCAGATGCAGGAAGACTGGCGGGCCAGGATCCACGCTTGGTTAGCAAGCCCAATGCAAGCGCCGTGAGAGTCGTTTTGCAGGATACTTCAATCGCGTGGCCAGACACTGTCAACACTGGTGTACATTCCGGTTATCAACTCCCTCATCCTTAATTCTACGAGCAAATCTTCCTAATACACTTGGTAGAAGAGCCTTAAAAACGTTATCGAAAGTGGCACCGAAGAATAATGTTCTCTGCATATTCTTCGGTACCTTTAAGAGTTCAGTTTCAGCAAAGGACTTTGGGCATGTGTGTCTGGTCTTTTGCTAACATGTTCAATTTTGTGACTCAACCACAAACTGATAATAGATAGGGATCGGGGTGGCATACGCGTCCCCCGATTTGGTCTGGGCTATTCGAATTTTGACATCCGTCCCTACCACCTGTTCCAGCTTGTCCGCAAACTCTGTGAAGTGTTTGAGCCCGCGGGTCTGCAGCCCTTGGAAAACTGTTGTGCTCCAGGTTCTAAAAGGACCGTCGGCCACGGAAACCAGTAATGTAACGGTTACCTCGTCTCCCTGGCGGATGTCTGTCAAGTCGATCCAGCCGGACAAATCGAAGGCATCTGTGCTAACGTGAACGTCTTCCACATCTTGCTCATCACTGGCTACAAATGCGCCTTCTTTGTATACGTAGATCTTCTTGGTCACCGCAAGCTGCTGCACAATGTATTCGTAGTACTCCACTGTTTGTCCATCCTTTGGAAACCATGGAACGTCTGGACGTTCGACTATCGGCGGAAATCCCCCACCTGGTGCTCCGCCCGGAACTAGTCGTCGAAGGATTTCTTCTAGCTTCTCCTTGATGATCTTGACTTCTGCCTCCAGCTGCCTTATCTCCGGCTTGATTGGGTCGTACTCCGGTTCTCCAACTGGAGATGTGACGATTGCTTGTGGTTCGATGTTGAAGCCTTGGCCATATAGGGCCTCACCAAGGATCCTGGCAAGATTGTCAAGTTTCTTACGGAGAAGCTCGATCTGATTGATCACTCCTGAACGTCTCCAATCTATTGTGTCTGATATTCTTTCCTGTTCAGGTTCAATCCAGTATGGCTCGCCACGTAGCGTCGAACCAACCCCTGTTGCGAGATTGTCGAGTTTTTGCTTTAATGTTTGGCCAAGCTCCTCTAGCTTTCTCTCCAGTTCTTCAATTCTTTGTGGCAGATTGTACGATTCTATTTTTTCGAGCGCTTCTTGCTCTGCCTTGATACCTTCACTCATGTCAAGCTGTGTCCCTAGCAAGCCTCTATGCAGGCCTTCAAGCTTTAGCTCTATCTCAAGCTGTGCAAGTGACATTCCAGATAGTAGATTTATCATTGCATCATTGCTATTAAAGAGCTTTGCTACATCTTTTGCGATGAGATTGAATATCTTCCCGACTACTGGGAAGAGTGTTTCCACTACCTCTCCAGCTTTTTCAAGAACCATCTGAACTGTTTCATTCCCTTGCGCTTTCTGCTGTAAGTCGAATTTGGGTGCGTCAGTGGATCCATGGCTGTGGGTATATACTATTTCGGGTGCCCCCTTCACAGTTACGTGATCTAACCAGGCTTGAGCCTCCAAAGGGAGCGTGCAACTAAGAGAACTGAGTTCTGTTATCTCTGGCCGGATTCCTTCAAGGTAGTTCGAGAAGCTATCTACTATTTCAACGGTATACGGATCTTGTGGAGCTAATCTCTTCAAGTCTGTTTGTGTAGCAGTAATAAGCTGGTCGGCTAGCAGAAGAAAGTCCCGGAATCTATCGCCTGAACTAGCCCTAACCTCAACTGCGGGCAGCGGCTGACCTTCTAAGGCTGACTCACCCAGCTGGCGAAGGAGTGAATCCAGTTTCTCCTCAACAGCCTCTATCTCCGGTCTTATCCCTTCATCCGGCGCAGGCGGGTTGTATAAACTCATCCCTGGCTCGATATAGAATCGTTCTCCCCTTCCCACAATCCATTCTCCAAGGATACCAGCCAGGTTATCGACCTTCTGGCGAAGCTCGTCTAGGACTGCGCCAACAGAATCTAGCTTAATTACTAGCTGAGTGACGTCGGCAGTAATAGGAGGGGGCTCCGATTCCGATGGAAGCTCAAACGTTCTTGTCGGTGTGGTTGTGTCAGCAGATGCACGAATTCCTTTTCCAGTGAGAGTTACATCCTGAGTCTTCACCTGCACCGGATAGCCTCCTCTGGCGGTGATGGTAAAACTGTCGCTGTACGACCCAGCAGCAGAGGGGGAGAAGGTTACTTTCAGCGTTATCGATTGGCCAGGGGCAAGCGTAACGGAAGCTAGCGGCGCATTGCTGCCGAACGGCGCACTGGGACGTGTGATTGCAACTGTTGCCGATGTAGCGCTTGTCTCAAGTATCTTGAACAAGTACGTAGCTGTCTTAGTTGTGCCGACCTGTACCGATCCAAAATCGATGCTGTTACCGGTATATATGTTAGTCAGTCCCGGAGGGAGGATTTCAATTTGCGCAAAGCTTAGGCCACACGCCATGATCACAACCAATATCATGGCCACGATTCCAATGTCTTGTTTCCAGTTTTTCACTATCAGCACCTCCCCAATTGCTTGTGTTTGCAGGCTTCGACGATTCAACTTCTAAGCTGAACTCCTAGCGAAATCCGCATCTTGAAGAATAGTCAGAAGGCCTCGGTAAGCCAAGCGGATTCTCGGCCGGTTATGTGGCCTGTTCTGGCTGGGCAGTTCTGCTTTGCCGGTTGACCAATCGGCATTCAGCAAGAATAGTTGCTAGGCGGTCATCGATTGCTAATGGCCTTGAATAACTCAAGCGTGTCGCAGGATCCGAAAGCTATTGTGCTGGGGATTCTCACAACGCAGCTATTGGCTAAAACCTGATGCTGTAAGCATCACTGCTTGTTTGGTCGATTGTTACAAGCAGCAACACTGATGCTGCGGTAACTTGCCGCTTAGGCTTGTTTACAAAGCTGTTCTCACGGGTTGAAGTAGCGTCTTCTTGAGTCTATTTGTTCCCACTATTCAAGCTTTATCTGCATAACTCTTGATAGCAATACTACGAGTAGAGGAGCTATTTAAGCAAAGATGACATTTTCACGCAAGAAGCGTTCCAGATCGTGATATAGAGCTTCAATCGTCTCTTTCTTACGAAAACCGTGCCCCTCACCTGGATAGAGATGGTATTCGTGTATAACGCCTCGCTTGCGTAGGGAGTTAACTATCATTTCTGATTGTCCTTTAGGGACCACATTGTCGTCTTCTCCCTGGAAGATGGCTATTGGGTCAACTATTTTATCTACAGAGAAGATCGGTGAACGCTCGCGGTAGGTTGTGCTTGATTGAGGTAATGGGCCAACTAGGCGGTCAACGTAACGGGCTTCAAATTTGTGTGTCTCCATCACTAGGCGGAATAGATCAGAGACACCATACAGGCAGATCGCGGCCCGAAAGAGCCCGGGGTGCTCTGTGAGGCAGCGAAGTACTGTATATCCACCTGCGCTTCCTCCCATTACCACTAGCTTATCTGCATCTACGCGATCGCTCTCGGCCAGGAAGCGAGCTCCTGAGACTGTATCGTCCACATCGATGATGCCCCAGTTACCGTTTAGTGACTTACGATAGGCTTTACCGTAACCGCTGCTTCCCCTGTGGTTAACCTGCAATACACCATAGCCTCTAGAAGTAAAGAACTGAACCTGCTCCTGGTAGCTGGTTGTATACTCTGATGTAGGGCCGCCGTGAACCTGCACCACCGCTGCTGGCTTACCGGATCCGATGTGTGTATCATTTTTGGGAGCGTAATAGAGACCATGCACGAGTTGGTTGTCTGGAGCTGGCCAGGAGATCTTTTCTGGCACCGAAAGGTCACCCTGTGGAATCGTCTCAGGCTTGCTGAAGCGATGAATGCTTGGCTGGCGTCCTACCGAAAGGGTGATGATACGTGGAGGAATATTTGCCCCTTGCGGAATAAGTGCTACAAGGTCCTGGGTTGGTGAAGGTGAGATCTGAGAGAATACCGAGTAATCGCTTAGTTCTTGCTGGAAAGAGTACAGCTGTTCGCCATCAATACTGATTCGGTATAAGGTGTCTGAACCATCAACGCGCGAGCGGTAGATAATGGATTTTCCATTCGCGGCAAAACCATAAGTCCTTTCTCCCTGTACCCACCCTGGCTGGGAGATTTCCTCTTCTCCCGTGGTCAAGGCAGTGCTTAGCTTTGTTTTTAAGTCACATATCATGAGGTTACCATAGCCAGATTCGTCCGATACATAAGCTAGCTTTTGGCCATCCGGCGAGAATTGTGGTTGGAATATTGCCACTTCTTCACTTCCAGCCACCAATTGCTGATCGCGTATGACAGGTAGATGATGCTCGTCGATTTGCAGGGATCCCACATATAGCTTAGTACCTTCCCAGGGCATGTTAGGCTGATCCCAAGCCACCCAGGCGACCTTTCTCCCGTCTGGATGCCAACAGGGATGCATGTAGAAATCGTTTCCAGTAACAATGCGTTGAGGCCAAAACATCCCTTCTGTATCGCAAATGGCTATGGAGTCATTAACCCCATCGGAGTGCACATAGATTAGGAAGCGGCCATCAGGTGAAATGCTAGGCGAGGCCGCCTCGCCGAATGGGGGAGTAATTGGGCTTGCGGCTCCACCCGATATTGCTTGCCGGTAGATTCTTCCGTTACTGACGAAATAGACAGTTCCTTGCGCGACCGTGAAGTCCCCGCCGCCATAACCAACCCGCGCCCTAACTGAAAGCTGGTCAGTTAAATCCCGAGCTCCCTTCCCTCTGTGCTTAGCAACAAGCACCCCGCGATCGGACCGTCCCTCCAGCCAGACGAGGGTCTCGCCATCTGAGTCCCATATGACATCGCTTAGACGCACCCCAGTGGAGAGGTACTGAGCTGTGATTGGACTTTCCCACATCCCATAGGGCTTATGAGTCTTTGTCATCATTCGTCTTGCCAGTATATCGATTGCAGATCGAGAACGTAAAGGGGAAGAATATGGTACCCCATTAGCTTCGAGTTCATGCCCTCCAATTGATGAGGGACTTGAATCCAAGCCATTACCGCATCATCCGATATCAGTGTCTGGACCATTGCGTAGATCGTCTTGCGCTCGTTCAGATCGGTTGTTTTACGCCCCTGGGCAAGGAGGGTTCGCAAGAAGTAATTGGTGTACTGCCAATAGTATGCTGAGGAGCCATCTTCCTGCGTTCTCTCGAACCCTTTGGAGAAATTTGCTGCTGGCTCGATTGATACATCGTCTGCAATGACAGTCATATCGTAGTCCCACTGCTTGTAAACACGTTCTAGCCATTGCCCCCATTCAAGAATTACAAGCTTGCAGTCTATTCCTACTTGTCTCAATTCATCGGCGATTATTTGACCGGTGCGGATGTGAAACTCGTAGGGTTGTGGTAGGTAAATCGTGGTGGAGAACCCGTTGGGGTAACCAGCTTGATTAAGCAGAGCTCGTGCCTTATCAGGGTTATACGGATACCTGCCTACCAGGTCTACGTAGTATGGGCTGATGGGGGTCATGTGTGATCCAACCGAGCTTCCCCATTCTGCCTTGAGGTTGGTTGCTTCAATGATCTCGTCGCGGTTTATGGCGTAACAAATGGCGCGACGGACCAAAATATTGTCAAACGGCGGACGGGCGTTATTCAGGGCCAGTATTTGTACCAGGTTCTGTGGGCCTGAGATTATCTTGAGTTTAGGGTCATTCTGGATCTGAAGTGCGTTCTCCCCTACCATCCGATCGACTAGATCAACGTCTCCGGCACGTAGCGCTGCAAGGGATGCTGCCTGGTCTGCGATGAACTTGCAAACCACTTTGTCCAAGTGTGGGATACTTGGTTGCCAGTAATCGTCGTTCTTAACAAGGGTAATATGGTCTCCTGGGGCCCACTCTGAAAACACAAATGGGCCGGTTCCAATTGGGTGAGTGCGCAAATCATCCATGTCTGAGCCTTGAGGTATTATGCCTGTCCCCTTTGCCGAGGCAAGATAGCCTATCAATGGAGAGCCAGCTCCCTCGGTAACAAAACGCACCGTCATAGGATCTATGACCTCTATTTGTTTCACAAATGAGAATATGGAGGCATTTGGTGAGACAACCTGGGGATCCAGGAGTTTATCGAACGTGTATTTCACGTCGCTGGCGGTAAAAGGCGCTTGATTGTGAAACTTAACGCCTTCTCGCAGATAGAAAGTGTAGTAAGTTTCATCACCACTATCTAACACTTCGTAACTAGTAGCCAGCAAAGGTGTGATGCTAAGGTCCGCGTTGTAGCGCAGTAAAGGTTCATTTATGTTGTACATCACTATTTGGAGACTCGCTGCTGCTGGCGTGAGGATCAAGTTGAGTCCATCTGGTTCAGCCATCAGGGCCACGGTTAGTGTTCCTCCAGTTGTCTGGGACAGGGCAGGTATTCCTACCATAGAAAGAGCAAAAGTTACTATAAAAGTCACCAACAATATACGCATGCCTGCCTCCTATAGATAAACCTATTTTTTGCGTTGCCGTAGAATAGTAATGCAGTTATATGGCAAAGGCAAGGATTCAGTAGGACCGGGCTAAAGCTGGATCTAGCAAGTCACGTAGCCCGTCGCCAAATAGATTCAATCCCAGAACAGATATGGCGATTGTGAGCCCGGGGAAAATTGCCAACAGGGGATCAAGCCCCATGAACGTTTGTGCTTCTCTTAGCATTCCTCCCCAACTGGCAAACGGCGGCTGTGTACCCAACCCTAGATAGCTCAAGCCAGCCTCCGCTAGAATAGCAGCTGCAAATTGGATTGTTGCTTGAACAATTAGTGGGGAAGTAATATTTGGCAGGATATGGTGGAGGGCAACAGCACCCCGACTTCGTCCAATGGCCTGTGCAGCAGTCACGTACTCCTCTTCTCTAGCTGATAATACCGATGCTCGTGTGAGCCTGGCAAAAATCGGAATATTATATATGCCAATTGCCAGCATGCAATTTGTTAGGCTGGGGCCGAAGATCGAGGAGAAGAGGATGGCTGTCAGTACGGCGGGAAATGCGTATAAGACATCTATGCCTCGCATTGTCACTTCATCGATGATCCCACTAGAAAGACCTGAGATCAGACCAAAAAGCACACCGAGAATCATTCCGCCACTTACGGAAGCGATACCAACTATCACTGAATTGTGAGCCCCCTGCATCAGTCTGCTCATGACATCCCTGCCATACGGGTCTGTTCCCAGTGGGTGTTTCCATGTAGGTGCTGAGAGCCTTTCTTCTATTTGCATTCTTATGGGATCGTATGGAGTGTAGAATGAGCCAACGATTGTTAGAAGCAAAATGAAAATCACAATGACACTGCCTATCATGAGACTGACGTTTTTACGTACTCTTCTGGTAAGCTTGCGCTCTTGCTTCATCATCACTCCAACCTGATACGGGGGTCAAGCAGGGCATAGACAAGATCTACAATAAGGTTGGTTCCTACAACAAGTACGGCTATAAGAACTACAATATCCTGAACAACTGGAAGATCGCGCTGGCCAATCGCCTGGAACGCCAGCCTTCCCAGCCCAGGGAGGTAAAACACATTCTCAATTATTATTGCCCCTGCAAGTAGTGAAGCAAACTGCATTCCGATTATTGTGGTTATTGGAATGAGAGCGTTTCTCAAAGAGTGCTTCCACAGTACTACCCATTCTCTCAATCCCTTTGCTCGGGCTGCTCGGACGAAGTCCCTGCCGATGACATCAAGAAGTGAGGAGCGACTCAGGCGAGCAACGACTGCTGCGCGGATAAGTCCCAAAGCCGCTGCTGGTAAAATCAGCGACTGGACGGCCCTGGGAAAGCTTTCGGTCCAGGGTACAAAACCGCCGGACGGTAACCAGCCTAATGTAAGGGAAAATACCAATATCAAGAGTATGCCAAGCCAAAATGAGGGAATGGCTAAGCCAATTTGAGAAAGCGCGATTAGACCGTAGTCGCTTAGACTTCCCCTGCGGATTGCTGACAGTATGCCTGCAGGTAGGCCAATTATGACTGCAACAATCATTGCTAGCACGGCAAGGGGAATGGTGACCGCTAATCGAGAAGCTATAAGGCTTGATATTGGTACGTGGTAGCGCAGCGATTGGCCAAGGTGCCCAGTGAAAATCCCCCGCACCCAGGAGAAATACTGTGCATGGACCGGTAGATCCAGACCAAGTTCGCTTCGTAAAGCCTCTAGGGTTTGTATATCTGCCTCAGTTCCGAGCATTATCTGTGCTGGATCACCGGGGATCACTCGCATGGCCAGAAACACAATTATCGAGATGAGCAAGCATGAAACGATAAGGCCTAGGATCTTGCGAACCACATAGGCAATCATTTCCTTTGTTCTCCTATCAGGGCGACAAGCCCATTGGATTCATGCACTAGCTTCGGGCGACTATGACGAGCCTCTCCTTTTAGAGCAGAAATAAAGCCATGAAAGCTCTGCTGGCAAAACCCCTTCCAGTCCGACCTGCAAGAATGGACTGTATATTCCTTCATATCTAGATCGGGTTCTTCAGTTGACATAAGATGTTTGCCTTTGTTTTCCGGCCAAGTCCATACCATGCAAAGCAGTTTTCATCTCTCAGTGGCAGGTTCTTTCCTCCATTATTTATATGCATTATTTGTCTTGCCCTTATGAAACTTTTTTCTTTGACCAGTGTAGCTCACTATGTAAAATGGATAAATAGCTCTTTACCTTCTTCAGCAGGCAAGTTACGCGGGGCTGCAAAGGCAGCCCTGCGTACTTTCAACTTGCAATATGGTTGATACACCGCTTATCAACCGATCACAATTCCAATTCTACAGGATACAAGCCTCTCATGCTGGATAATTAAAGGAGCCATCTTATCCATTAAGTAGGGTTGTCAATTTTCGGCTCCTTGCTGTTTACAGTGGGTAACAAAGATTGCAAATTATAACTGACAAAAACCTTTCTCCCGCCCGCTCGCTCTCGCTCGAGACGCTGAGAGCACTCAAGGAAAACCCTTCTATCTTCTTTTCCAAACCCTACTGCTTTCCTCTGCCCCCTGCGCCTCCGCGCCCCTGCGCGAGTATGCTTTTGGTCTTTCTTACTGATCAAGCATCACTGTATTACGTCTCTTTTGAAAGCCACCCTGTTAGCACAACTACCTTCAACTACCCACTCGAAACAGCGGAGAACCTTACAATTTGGATATGAAATCAACTACGTAGTCAATTTCCTCTTCAGTGTTAAAGAAGTGGACCGATAGACGTAAGCCGCCTGCTCGAGGGTGAGCAACGATGCGAGCATGCTGCAGCTTTTGTATGAGCTTTCTTGTTTCTTTAGGGTTAGATAGATCATAGGGAACGCTTGCCGTGACTATCCCAGCCAGATTTTCTGGTTCTGTAGATGAGATGATTCCTATGTTGGATTCTTGCAATCGCTTTATCAAGTGAGCTACAAGGTAAGTTATCCTATCTAGAACATTTTCTTTTCCCAATTCTAGCATGTATGAAAGAGAGGAGGACAAACCCTTGATTGAGACTGGTGATAATCCATCCGGTTGAAAACGCTGTGCATTTCTGGGTAAAGGCGCATCATCCATTGTTTGCTTCTTACCGGAAACAAGCGCGTCCCATACCTTATGGTGAGCTGAAGCTGTAATATCTCCATAATCGATTGTTGCGGGTTGAAGGCTTCCAGCAAGGTCCTGGCGGATGTAAGCAAAACCTGTTCCCAAAGGTCCGCACAGCCATTTCTCTCCGCTTGTTGCAAGGACGTCAATATCCATGGCTTGAACATCTATTGGAATTACTCCCATTGATTGGCTAGCGTCCACACAGATCATTCCCCCAGCCTTGTGAACTGCCTTTGCTAAGGATGTTAAATCATTACGAAATCCAGTAGCGTACTCAACGTGGCTTATTGCGAGAACGCGGGTCTTCTGATCGATTGCTGCAATCATTTCGGATAGGCAGTCGGCCTCATCGTGAAAAGGCACCACGCGTAGCTCTGTTCCATGCTTATTTGCTTGGTGAATCCAAGGGAAAGCATTCTGCGGGTAGTCATGGCTGCTTATGACTATGTTGTCTCGTTTTTTCCAGTTGACCGCTCCCGCGAACAGGTTGATCCCTGAGGAAGCACTTGTGGTAACAACAATGTCTTCTGGGAAGGCGTTTACCATATCCGCTGCAAGCGAACAGGCTTCACTAATGGGATCATCTTTCCAGGCTGCAGGAGAGAAATCAACCCTCAGCTCTCTTGAATATCTTTGCATTGCTACCATCGCCACTCGCGGAAGCGGGCCTACACCGGCTGATCCGAAAAAGGTCATCTTGTGAAGGGCAGGAAAATCATTACGAATTCTTTCAATGTTGTACATGTGTTCCTTTGTTAGTACTCTACTCCTATTGAAGGGATTAAGCAATGGAGGAGGCGTGAAATTAGGATTATATCAGGATGTTTACGATGTAGTACGTCAAATCCCTGCTGGGACAGTAGCCACTTACGGTCAAATTGCTTACATTATCGGCCAACCGAACAACGCCAGGCTGGTGGGATGGGCGTTGGCTGCTCTGCGCAGCGATAATCCGACTGAGCCGGTGCCTTGGCAACGCGTGGTTGATGCTGGTGGAAGAGCTCTGATTGGTAGCGAGCAGATGATTGTTCTTAAAGGCGAAGGGATTGAGTTTGATCAAAGCGGGCGGATCGATCTGGAGATCTTTGGTTGGAATGGTGTGTAAGTGTTTAGTGGTCCGTGTATCCTATTTCTGGTCATCTTCGAAGGCGTCTTTACTGAATAGTATCTTGACTAGGTCGCGCCTAGGAATGTTGATACCGCCCTGTCGACAAGTCGAGTTGCTCTTGCCTTGGCGGATACCACCGAAGCTTGGTATGAGATGCGATTAATAGGTGACCTACATGTTCATTCCCGTTTCAGCCGCGGTACAAGCCCGCGAATGGACTTGGCCTGCCTTGCACGGTGGGCGAAGATAAAAGGCATAGGCCTTCTTGGCAGCGGTGATTTCACCCATCCTCAATGGTTAAACGAGCTGAAGAAAGGTTTGAGATCTGATGGAAACGGCCTGTACTTATACCAGGGCGTGCGGTTCATGCTTACAACAGAGATCAGCGCTATATGGAGCCAGGATGGAAAGGTACGGAAAGTCCACATGCTGGTGCTGGCTCCCTCGTTTCGTGTAGTTAAGCGGATAAACCACGACCTGAGCTTGATAGGAAACCTTGCCTCTGATGGCCGCCCGATACTAGGCATGTCGGCCCAGCAACTAGCTGAGATAGTTTGGAACGCAGAGGAGACAGCCGAGCTGATCCCCGCACATATCTGGACGCCTTGGTTTTCTGTCTTTGGATCTCGCTCTGGATTTGATTCCCTTGAGGCTTGTTTTGGCCCGTACACACCTCGTATATTTGCTGTGGAAACGGGCCTATCCAGTGATCCTCCCATGAACTGGCGTCTATCTGAGCTGGATCGTGTGACGTTGATCTCTAACTCTGATGCTCATTCACTCAACAAGCTGGGGCGTGAAGCAACTGTATTTGATCTTGATGATGTAAGCTACTCTAACGTGATTGAGGCCTTGAAGACCCGCGACCCCAAGCACTTTCTAGGGACTATAGAGTTTTACCCTCAGGAGGGCAAGTACCACTATGATGGCCACCGTAAATGTGGGGTGGTGCTATCACCGCGAGAGTCAATAGCGCTTGGTAACATCTGCCCCGTGTGCGGCAAACCGCTTACAATAGGCGTCATGCACCGAGTGGAGGATCTTGCGGATCGCCAAGATATGCGGTCAGTAAAGGATAGGCCTTCATATCGTAGCCTTGTTCCACTGGAGGAGATAATATCTCAGGCACTAGGCGTAGGTGTTAGAAGCAAGAGCGTGACAAGGCAGTATCTAAGCTTAATCGAGCAGTTTGGTAGCGAGTTTGGCATCCTTTTGGATTTACCGTTGAGTGATATGAAAGATAAGCTCAACCCACGGATAGCAGAAGGAATATCACGTGTTAGGTCAGGGGAAGTAGTGATTGCTCCCGGTTATGATGGGGTATACGGAAGTGTGCACATCCCATTTCAGCCAGACTGAATAATCGGTTAGGAGAGCCTCTATCTGGAAAAGCCTAACTACAACAGCTGGTTTAAGTAACTAATAGTGCAATACTATAGGGCCTCAGCCATTTCTTTAAGCTTCTTGTAAGTCTTTGCTATGGTAAACTAGGCGATACGGAGTATCTGCTTAGCTTTCTCCACTTGATCTACCGTAAGTACAATCTGGTTTTTCTCTACGGAAGAATAGGCAGATAACACATTGATGTTCTCCCTGCTCATTCGGCCCAACAGTGTTGCGAGTTCGCCAGGGCGGTTAGTAAGATCCAGTACCAGAGCCTCCCTCTCCTCGAAATCTATCCGGGCTTCGTTTAGGAGCTTTCGCGCTGTTCCCGGATTATCTGTTACCAGGCAAATGACTCCTTCCTCTAATACTGTTACACCAGCTATTCCCTCGATATTGACATGTTCGTTCCCAAAAGCCTCAGCAATTTCCACTAAGCTGCCAGGGCAGTTACCGATAGTAAACGAGAACTCTTTCATAAAACTCACCTCCGCTTACTATCATAGCGATGAGCTTGCTTTGCACACAAGTTTAGATAAAGGCCTTTTCAACTTGCTTATGCATAATCGTTTTGGACTCCTCTGTGGTAAATGCTGCATTGGCGCTGTTTAGGAGAATGCTCTTAACCTGATTAGGTGAAAGAGAGAAAGCCTTAATCATCTGCTCTAGTTCATGTGTTGTATCAATTTTCGACATCAATCGATTATCGGTGTTTATGGTTACAGGAATTCCTTCATCCAAGTACCTTTTGAAGGGATGTTGACTGTAGGAGTTCATGATTCCAGAGATCTGGAGATTGCTAGTGGGGCACACTTCAAGAGGGATCCCTCTTTCTTTGACTATTTGTTCAGTTTCGGGATTCTGGTACAGGTATACGCCGTGGCCTATTCTTTCTGCG
Organism: uncultured Thermotogae bacterium; assembly: GCA_964552295.1. GTDB lineage: Bacteria > Bipolaricaulota > Bipolaricaulia > UBA7950 > UBA9294 > M55B144. Next base: position 36,830 of record CAZKFV010000084.1, read on the forward strand.
CCTAGATCTATGGCTTCCTTGATTTGTTCGGGGCAGCAGCCCTCTCCTGCGTGGATAGTAACGTGTAAGCCGACATTCTTGGCTTCTGCTATAGCCTCACGATGTAAAGATGGCGGAAAGTCTCTTTCTGGCCCGGCCAGATCAAAGCCCACCACGCCTTTGTTAAGGTATTCTGCGGCAAGGTGTGCTGTATCAATTGTTCTGTTTACTGGCTCTTGCTTCATCCCACACAGGATCAGACCAGTCTTAATTGGATATTCGTTCTCTGCCCGACGCATTCCGGCAAGAACTGCCTCAACTACCTGCTGCTGCGACAGGCCATCTTGCAGGTGAAGCAAAGGCGCAAACCTAATCTCCATGTAGATGACGTTTTCTTTTGCCGCGTCCTCACATAACTCGTAGGCCGCTCGTTCGAGCGCGCTCTCACTTTGTAGCACTGAAACAGTGACCTCGAAGGCTTGAAGGTACTCCTCCAGCCTACAGCGCGCAGGAGGCGTAAGTGCCTGAGCTAAATCCAGATCACCTGGGAATCGTCGATCTGCTGGCAGGCCGCGAGCAAGCTTTATTACCGTATCTTGACGCATTGAGCCATCTAAGTGAACGTGCAGATCGAACTTCGGTAAACCGCGAACCCAACTAGTCATAACCTCTCCTTTAACCTAGCGGCAAGAAATGTTATTTCTTTTGCCCAATTATAAAGTGCCTTTGCCCCGCTGCTGATAGCATGTATCTTGCGGTAAGCCACAATATACACTGGTGAGGTGAAAAGTAAAGAAAGCTTCGTAATCTACAACCACGTCTACAAGGAAGCACATGAGTCATCCAGCTAAAGTTGTACGCAGTTAGCGTCAGAAGGAAAAGCTAATTGACTGGCGCGAAAGGCGATCCTATAGTATTACTACGGTGGACAGACGTATGGAAAGCTGACGCGCTGTAAGATCTGCTGGGAATCCAAGCGGAGAACGCCAGGTCCGTTCGTCGTTCGAAGCCTGGTGGACGGGGTATGATGTGAGGGTTCTTATGCCGATCCGTATAAGACGTCTGAATAGAGGCCCGAGTTCGCATCAAGATACTCAAAGAACAGGCTCTATCCCTCCCGCGATGCGATATCTCGAGGCGTCTTATACGGCCAGAAAGCAAGCAACCCCGCATCTTATATCCGGATCCATCTAGTTATTGTTGGGCGAGTTTGGCTCAGTAGTGCTCAAATGACAGAGAGTTGTGCCACGGCGCCTAATAGAAAGCGGCTTTGTTTTTAGACATCCTGAGATTGAAGAAGCTTATAGGGCATTGTCTGGCAATGAAGGAGCGGGCATACTCAATCCTGCGAGGATGATCACTCTTTTGTACCAGTGGAGGAGGCGGAATGAAGAGGAAACAATTAGGAGCACCACATAGTAAACATGTGGCCATTGAAGAGCTTCTGGCGATTTTCGAGCCACTGCGGTTTGGAGTACTCGCCACGTCGGACGATGGCAGACCTTATACGTCACTGATGGCCTTTGTCGTGTCACAGGACCATCGAACGGTCATTTTCGCGACGCCCAAAAACACTAGAAAATACAGGAATATTAACAACGAACCCGCTGTTTCGATACTCCTGGATAACCGTTCACAGCGTGCCGACGATCTCAACAGTGCTCAGGCGGTCACCTTGATCGGCACCGCGAGAGAAGTGAGAACAACGGCACAGATGGCAGAATATAGGGCGACATTCGTGGATAAACACCCTGAACTGGCTGCGTTCATCGGCGAACCAGGGACAGCCATCATCGCCGTCACCATTCGGCAGGCAGTTCATGTAGCTCGTTTTCAGGACGTATCGCTTTGGCCATGAGGGCGAGGGATGCCCGTTGAATGGTCAATTTCCTAAGGAGCATCGGAAGGATCGGTAACGAAGATCGCCCGACAAATGCGTGCAGCGGATCGGCGCAAAAGCCGGCTACCGCTGACGCTCATGTTGGGCAGCCCGTCGCAGTGTAAAGAATACTGCCTATTCCTTGCGAAAAATCTACATAGGAGAACAACCAATGGAAAGTTCTATCAAAACAAACCGCTTGGCAATTGTTAGTTTTGCAAGCGGGCTTATAGCCCTCCTCAGTATTGGCCTCATTTTTGTATTGTACAATTCGCGAGAGACGGCAGGTGGCATCATCAGCATCACAGATGGAATAATAATGCCATTGCGAAATCTCTGTGTTGCAGTCGCATTAGTAACGGGTATTCTTGCGCTCAGGCAAATAAAGAAAAAAGACGGAACTGAGAAAGGAAAAATGTTAGCATGGGTCGGCATAGTCCTTGGTGCTGGCTGGATCATCTTTGGATTGCTGGTCGGCATAACATTTCTGTTGGCTGAAATACTACACTGAGTCCTTGAGCGGAGGATAGAATCCGCCAAGAGCCGCCCAACACCGGCTCCAGTCCGACAGCCGCTCTGCCTCGCGCGCGCAGGCGTGGTTTACCAGACTGTGCCATAATTGGTTAGGTGCCTCGCCAGTTCCGCCGCTGCCGCTGAGACATGCCGTTAGCGCGCTGATTTATTCATTGTTGGTAAAACAACTGGTCGTGGTTGAGGATGAAGGATGCGTAAGCGTGAACATTGAGACAAGGATTTCAACAAAAGCTCACCCGTGGATTTTTCTTGGACTGACTCTGGGATTGGCCTGGGCCTTCGAGGTTCTAGCAGTAGCCCTACAAAAGCTCATTCCCGCTTAGGGTGTCACAACGTTGCATTATCTGGGTGGGCTTATGCCATTGGTGATCGCTGTTGATTTGATTCACCTGAAACACAATCGGGTGTTTGGGCGTGATTTTTTGGCGGCGTATCATTGATTTTCGACGCATTAGTCTAAGCTGGTATGCCGTGATCTTTTTGTATGTACCTATCAAGTCAGGGCTCGCTGCCGTGATTGATATTGTGCTAGGTGGCAAGGGAATCGAACCAGAGGCTTTGACTCGCTTGGTAGAGCAACCATTGTTGGATTGTGCCTACCCTATTCTTCTGGTTGCTCTTCGGGCCTGTACCAGAGAACCGGGTTGGCGTGGGTATGCACTGGACGGTCTGGAAATGCATCGGAGCGCTCTCGCAGCGAGTTTGATAATAGGCGTGGTGTAGTCGGTATGGCATTTGCCACTGTTCTTCATTTCACTCCAGCTGGCGCAAAAAGCCGCGCCGCTGATTTGCGACTGTTGGGGCTATAAGATGGATCAGTGGTGATATCTCAATTGAGCAATCAAAATTGCATCATCTGAAACCCTATAAATGAATCTATGCTCGTTATTGATTCGCCTGGACAAGTAGCCGGAAAGCGCATGTTTTAAAGGTTCAGGTTTGCCAACACCCTCAAAAGGGATCCGCTGAGTTTCCTTAATGAGGGCGTTGATACGGCGAAGGATTTTTTTGTCAGTTTTTTGCCAATAGATGTAATCGTACCAGGCATGGTCGGAGAAAATGAGCTTCACTCTATAAGCTCCTTTTCATTTCCCTTGCCATTTTCGAGTTGGGCGATAGATTCAATCAGCCGTCTTGTGTTTTTCGGTGACCGCAATAGATATGCTGTCTCTTCAAGGGCTTCAAAATCCTCAAGAGACATAATAACTACAGATTCCGAGGATCTCCGTGTTACAATCATCGGAGCACGGTCTTTACAAACTTTTTCCATTGTTTTAGCAAGGTTTTGTCTTGCTGTTGTATAGGTTATGGCTTCCATTCCATCACCTCCTGTACAGCATATTGTACGTATAAAGGGCGGGTTGTCAATATCTTTTTTTGCCCCAACCAAGGCATTCAGCAAACCGCCAATAGCAGCGCATGCGCAATGGCTAAACATTAATATACGCGTCTGACACGAAAAGGAAAAAGCTCCGTAATCGCCGACCACGCCTACAAAGAAACACAAAACCCATCCAGCCGAACGTGTAGACAATCAGCGTAAGAAGGAAAAACTAATTGATCGGTGCGAAAGGTGATCCTATACTATCACTAAAGTGGAGAAACGTATGGAAAACCGAGGTGCTGTAAGATATGCTAGGAATCGGAGCGGAGAAGTCCAGGACCGTTCGTCGTTCGAAGCCCCATGGACGGGTCATGAGAGGAAGATACTGATATGGCCAGAAAGCAAGCAACGGTGCATCTTATGCGGATCCATGTGATTATTGTTTGAGCAATGAGAGGAGATGATGGAAGACTACCTCACGTTCATCCATAGCAACTACAATTCTGCAACCGACTTTCAAGGATGTTGGTTGGCATTCGAGAACTACTTGTACCACCACTTTCCGTACAGCGGGCGAGGCGATTCCTTCCGGAAACGAGCGCAGCGGTTTGAGAATCACCTGAAGGATATATGCGTCCATGAGACATTCTGTCGGCGACTATATCGTCTGCCGGAAGCTAAGGAACTTGCGGAACTGCAGCCGCGAATTTTCCGTCAAACCAACCCAAACACATCAGCGCACGATGCCTTTGCATCGGACTACTCCCGACTAATACCGGGTGAAACACCAAAGGAGCCAATAGCGGGACTCATCAATTTGCTTTATACTGTGCGCTGTAACTTCCAGCATGGACAAAAGGTTCTCCCTCACGAATTTGAAGATATTCGAAGGCGAAATGCAGAGGTCTTCGCTCTTACGACGCCTCTCCTTTCCCGTCTTACCGAACTAGTAATTACGCAGTTCGTTGTACTTGGGATCTTTTCATACGGCACTTTGAAGGAGGCCTCAGACGCTGATTTCGGCTTCAGCATGGAACGTTACGGAGATATGAAAATCCAGGGCCATCTCTACGATAAGGGGCAATTCCCTGGTTGCCGGTACGACACTGGCGGATGGGTACATGGCTGTGTTCTCAGTGCTCCGAGTCGCTTTAGGCTGGAGCACGTAAGCTTTTGTGACGACATAGAGGGAGAGCAGTTCGATAGGCGACTCGTACTTGTCTACCATGCAACCGAAAAACCGAAACACCTTGCCTGGGCATACCATTTCGCCTCTGAACCCGATTTTAGGACAAAGGTCAAAGACGGAATTTGGCGAGCCTCTAACAAGACAAATGCAGGCGACGCTTGACAGCGTGCCAGTGAAGCCCGGCGTTGGATGAGGAGAGAAAATGGATGATACCGCGACTGTACGAATTTTCCTGACTAAGGGAAGTCCCACATCCGTTCGGACAGCTGAAATATCAAATTGGACGGGTAAAGCTGTTGCGGGTCCACGGTCTCAGATTGAGGACATGCTCAAGAGGGAGGAGTCGGGGAAACCCGGTGTCTACTTTCTTACAGGAGTCAATCCTGAGACGGGGCGCGAGCGTGTTTACATTGGCGAAGCGGAGGTGATTCGGAACAGAATCAAAGGGCACATGGATCGGGATTTCTGGAAGACATTGGTCTTCTTTGTGAGTAAAGATGAGAATTTGACGAAGGCGCACATCAAGTATTTGGAAGGCAGGGTAATCGAAACGGCTCGTGCTGTTGGACGGTTTGAACTGGAAAATGCGCAGGCTAGTGGATCTCATTTGCCCGAACCTGATGCTGCCGACATGGATGTGTTTTTGTTTCGCATGGAGCAACTCCTGCCAATTCTCGGCCAAGAGTTTTTGAAACCAGTTGTAAAGAATGAAGCGAAGAGCAAGAAATCCGACCTTCTATTCTGTGAGATTAAAGGACTCAAGGCAAAAGGGCGGCAGACAGACAATGGGTTCGTCGTGTTAAAGGGATCGGAGGCTGTTCTTACAGAACGACCTTCCACAAAGAAATACCAATATGCGGCGAATCTACGGGCCACTTTACGTTCAGACCGAATCGTTGATGAAAGGAGTGATCGACTTATATTCGTTTCTGATTACGAGTTCTCAAGTCCCAGTGCCGCTGCTGCGGTAATTCACGGAGGGCAAGCGAACGGTTTGAAAGCCTGGAAAGATGTTAAGGGTGTCACGCTTAAGGAAAAAGAAGAAAAAGACATCCAATAGACTCCCGCAGGCGACGTCCTAAAGGCCGCGCCTGAGGTGTGACGTTATGTTTCCAATGGTCAGAGGAGGTGTAACATGAATAGAGATAAGGACAAAAAATGCTGAAACTGACCGAGCAGGAAAAACAAGAGATCATACGCTATCTCGAATCGGATCTGGAATTGCCGGAGAAATACCGGTTTCTGCTGTTCGAGGATAAACGGGAGGTTGAACTGGTCTGGAACAGCAAAACCAACGAGGTTTGTAACATCGTGCTGCCGTTTCAGGTGATCGAGCAGGTCGACGAGCCACGGGCTGAAAAGCCGGAGGACACCGAGGCACAGTTTTCACTGTTTGACGAGCGAGGAAGACAGCTCAGAGGCTGGACGAATAAGCTGATCTGGGGTGACAACAAGCTGATCCTCTCCTCACTCAAGAATGGGCCGCTACGCGAGGAGATCGAAAACCAGGGCGGGCTGAAGCTCATCTACATCGACCCGCCTTTTGATGTGGGAGCCGATTTTTCCATGGACATCGAGATCGGCGGCGACACCTTCACCAAGAAGCCAAATATCCTCGAAGAGATCGCCTACCGCGACACCTGGGGCAAGGGCGCGGATTCGTTCATCGCCATGATCTATGAACGGCTGATCCTGATGCGGGATTTGCTGGCTGAGGATGGGAGTATTTATGTGCATTGTGATTGGAGGGTGAATAGCTTCCTTCGGCTTGTCATGGATGAAATCTTCGGATCCTGTAATTTCAGAAACGAACTCCGATGGAAACGGCAACCGGTTCGCGGAGCCAAAGCCACAAGCAATCAGTATGCTCGAAATTCAGATGGACTACTGTTCTACACAAAATCCGATAAATGGATATGGAATGGTGCTTATAAGGACTACGACGAAACCTTCATCAAGACTAAGTTCCGTCCCGATACAGATGGTCGCCTTTTCCGAGATTGCGATCTCGGTGATTACTCTGAAACCTCAATCAAAGCTTTTGAGGAACAGGGCAAGATTTACATCACAAGCTCGGGCAAGAAGCGATTGAAGCGTTTTCTTGACGAGGAAAAAGGCGAGTCGCTGGGTGACATGTGGGTGCATATTCCGGAAGTCAATTCGATGGCTATCGAACGAACTGGATACGCGACTCAAAAACCAGAAACGCTTGTGGACACAATCATCAAAGCCTCTTCAAATGAAGGAGACCTCGTGGCAGACTTCTTTGCTGGCTCTGGCACGACGGCGGCGGTGGCGGAAAAACTGGGGCGAAAGTGGATTGTCAGTGACCTGGGCAAATTCGCCATCCATACCACCCGCAAGCGGATGATCGGCGTTCAGCGGCAGCTCAAGGCCGACGGCAGGGACTACCGCGCCTTTGAAATCCTTAACCTCGGCAAATACGAGCGTCAGCACTTCGTAGGCGTCAACCCCAATTTGCGTGAGGAAGAGCAGCAAAACCAACTGGCCGAAAAGGAAGCGGCTTTCATTGAGCTGATCCTCAAAGCCTACCGGGCGGAAAAGACAAACCAGTTCGCCGCCTTTCACGGCAAGCGGGCCGGGCGGCTGGTTGCCATCGGGCCGGTGAATTTGCCCGTGACGCGCCTCTTTGTGGAGGAGATCATCCTCGAATGTCGCAAAAAGCACATCACAAAGGTCGATATTCTCGGTTTTGAGTTTGAGATGGGGCTGTTCCCGAATGTGCTGGACGAGGCGCGGAGCAAGGGCATCGACATTGCGCCCAAATACATTCCCGCCGAGGTTTTCGACAAGCGGGCCGTGGAGAAAAATCAGGTGGTTTTCCACGACGTGGCGGCCATCGAGGTCAAGGCGCATGTAAAAGAAGGCAAGAAGAACA
>CAZKFV010000085.1:0-3063 GCA_964552295.1 uncultured Thermotogae bacterium
AGCTTAACGAGGCGATGGCTAGTGGCATCAGTTTTGACGGCTCTTCAATACAAGGCTACGCAGACATTCAATCTGCCGACATGTATTTGAAGCCCGATCTTGCTACTCTCAACACATATCTAGCGGGGTATTCTGAGCCTCAGGAGGCACGATATGGCAACGCTGGTATTATTGCCGATCCTTATACTAGCGACGGAGTTCCTTGCCTTAACAGTCCTCGTTACATCCTAAAGCGCTTCTTGCAGGGCTTCGCTCAGCAGGGGATCACGTTTCTGGTTGCGGTGGAGCCCGAATTTTTCTTGTTCCCAGAAGGAAGAATACCGATCAATCGAAGTGATATTACAAGTAAATCGGGCTACTTTGCTGTAATCCCTGGCGATAAGGAAGAACAGGTGCGCAAGGAGATAGTCGCAAATTTGATAGAAATGGGGATGCCAATCGAGAAGTCGCACCATGAGATTGAGCCCTATATTAACGAGCTTTCTTTTAGGTATGGCGATCCAGTGACTACAGCCGATCGTCTCATGATAATAAAATATGTTGCTAAGAGCATTGCTGCTAGGCATGGATTCAAAGCCGTGTTCATGCCAAAGCCTATTGCACGGTTTGCTGCGTGCGGAATGCACGTCCACATTTCAGTTTTGGATAATGAGGTAAACGCGCTTTACGATTCCCAGGATGCCCATGGCTTGTCACAGGAGGCACTATTTTTTATCGGCGGATTGGTGAATCACATAAATGCTGTGACAGCCCTGACTAATCCGGCTGTCAATTCTTACAAGCGGCTCGTTCCTGGCTTCGAGGCGCCGGTAAACATTGCTTGGGCAAGAAATAACCGGTCGACACTAATTCGGATACCAGCAACTGCTAGCCCCGAGAGAGGGACACGAATAGAATTGCGTTCCCCTGACCCTTCTGCGAATCCTTATCTTGCGTTTGTTGCTATCATTGCTGCGGGAATGGATGGCATAGAAAATTCCATTCAACCTCCGAGGGCTGTAGAGGAAAATATCTATCTCATGAGCAATGAGGAAAAAGCGAAGCGGGGTATCATGCCCTTACCAGGTTCTCTTGAAGAAACCGTCAACGCACTTAAGGGGGACCAAGTTATATGCAGAGCTATTGGCGAGGAGACAATTGAGTACTTCGTTCAAGCCAAACTTTCCGAGATTGCTGCCTTTAATGAGTCTGTTACAGATTGGGAACGAGATCAGTACCTAGATGTTTGACTGAACATAGATTGTCTAGTGGAATTATTGTTGCTTGGCATTCCTCTAGCCTAGTGAAGAAAGCCGGATGTCAAAACGCCGACGGATTTTCCTATCGATATCTTGTGGAATCAGTGGGGTATACTCCTTGGCTAAGATCTCACGGGCGATTTGCCGAGCTCCTTCTCGGACGTCCTCTACTTCGCCATTTCGAACCTGCATATGTTTCCTAGTTAGCCGAGTCGGAACATAGAATTCATCGCTGCGAGCATACTTGATTGTGTGCTTTTGAGTGAGGAAGCTACCTCCTGGCCCAACTTCCTTAATAACCTGGAAAGCTAACGTATCATCATTCACCTTTATACCTTGAAGGACGCGCATAGCCATGCCGTTAATGTCATCATCTATGACGAACTGCTCATATGCAACAGTCATTAACGAGTCGAGGATACCAGCAGCATGATGGATATAGTCCCCACCTGACAATGATACTTGAAGGATATTCTGCGCTTTTTCGTAACCTGCTTGAATGTCGGGCAGCTTTGCGTCTGCTGCGCCAGCATCTGCATAGATAGGAACATTTATATGTTTGGCCAGTAACACTGCTGCAGCGTTAAGCATCCCGGCCTCAACCGCTCCTCCAAGGAAACCCATATTCCACATGTCGGCAATTCCAGGGACTACACCGTATAGGATTCGTGCTCCTGGGACGATTATCTGGGAGAGTGCTATGGTGAAGAGTTGTTCGGCGTGGGCAAGGCCTAACAAGCCTGCCAGAGTAGCTGGGGCGGACAATCCGGTTACTGGGGCGCAGGATAACGCTACGGGGATGCCGTTCTTAATAGCCTCCTCGGCTATTCTAGTTACTTGAGGATCGAGCTCCAGTGGGCTGTTGATGCAGGAGGCTACAAAAGAGATGAACGGGCGCATTCGTAACGCCTCCTTGCTTCCAGCTATCATGCCGGCCATGTTTATGACATCTTTCACTGCCTGGGGGTCAGTAGCGGACTCTTGTACGTTCTTTGTTGTCCCAGATAGTGCGGCATAAAAACTATTAATGGTGCTTATCTCTTTAGGAATATCATTACACACCACCGGGCACTGATAGAAATGGACATTAGCTAAATGTTCTACGAGCCAAGCAAGATTGTATTGGTCTTGTAAGGTAGAGGGACGTAGTGCTCCTGATTCTAGGTCTATTACCCGAATGCTGGCTCCTCCACTTCCAAGGTGAACATGTCGATCGCCTACCCACATATCATTTTCTCTGGTTCTGCCGGCCATCAGAAACTGGGAGGGGGCAAGGGATACAAGATCACCCACAAGCGAGGCAGGAAGGCGAACTAATTTGTTATTTCGATCGATTGAGGCGCCAACCCGGCGAAACAGATTCAGGTAGCGTTCATCCTTTACCGAGACTCCAACTTCCTCAAGAATCTGTAGGGAGGTTGAGTGAATCTTCTCAATGTTTTTTGTGCTGATGAGGTGCAGCTTTCGTCCTTGTAAGCCCTTTTGTGGCATTCACTCTCCCTATCTAGTGCAGTATTTATAGCGCTTTCTGCACTACTTGGCTTTCATAAGCGCGCAAGCGATGACGATTATAGGGGCAGTTTACCGAGCTCACAAGGCTTATCGTAGAAATACTCAAGACAATCATCACCCAATCAGAAACGAGCTCCGTCTTTTTTTCTTGCTATGTATTCCAGTTATTGATGGCTCGGGGCTAGCTTTACGAGACAGTGAATGCTAGCCGGTAAAGGCTTTCAATTTCCTCGACGCTAGCGTCGCGTGGATTAGTCTTAGCATTGACATTAGTTGCTGCTCTTTGTGACATTATTCGGAGGTCACTTTCGCG
>CAZKFV010000086.1:0-3721 GCA_964552295.1 uncultured Thermotogae bacterium
TACCTACTGGCTCGATGTGACTTTGTTTCTTACATTGACTCGTTTGCAGCAGCTGTATCCTTGCTGTGCGCTATCTCAACAGTGGTTAGTATAAAGACGCAGGTTAGAACGGTTCCTCGTCTTGAGAGGCTGGAAGAGATGTGGCAAGAGAATGGCTTGTTCTTCTAGTATCGCTCTTGATAGGAGACTCAACATGAAGTAGCATATCCTTCATGATTGAGAACATTGCATCTTTTGTTTCTTTAGTCTAAGTCATCGCCATGGGAGACTATTATGGCAACTGATGGGCCGGATTTACCGATGCAATTTGGCAGGCTTTATGAGAACTCATGGTTGATAAGGAGCAACTAGATTAAATGGAAAAGATTTTTCTTGGTAAAGAGTGTGTTTGCAATCTAGATACTCTGAATCCTTTTCACCATGCTTGGCATGCCAGTCCAGTGGACCGTGGTGCGTGCCGTGCGATTCCTCTAAGAAGTACAAGGCCTATGAAGAAGCAAGTGAACTTTATGATTGTGGCATTACTCGGGCCATAACCCCCGTTAGATCCCTCCTATTACGAGCAGAAGGCTACGGGAGATGGAGAAAAATTCGAAGCAAGATCAAAGAGAAGGAGTGAAAAATGAAAAAAGCAAATACCGCATCGTTTTCCGGGCCACAGTTTGCGTTGCTCTCAGAAAGCCAGCTTAATGATATCCATCTAGCCTCTCTGGAGATTCTCCGCCGCACTGGCGTTCGGTTTGAGCACAAAGAGGCATTGACACTGCTGAAAAACGCGGGTGCCTTCGTTGCTGATGGCAATCTCGTTCGATTTCCGCCATGTATGATAGAAAGAGCCATTGGAACAGCCCCTGAAAGGATTGTTCTGTGCAATCGAAGTGGTGAGCCCACTATGTTCCTAGAAGGTACGAATGTTTATTTTGGCGGCGGGTCAGATACATTACATTATTTAGACCCCTTTTCCGGTGAATTGCGTAAGTGGACAACAAAGGATATATGCAATGCCTATAGGCTCTGTGATTCCCTGCCAAACATCCACTTCCTCATGAGTATAGGAATTCCTACAGATGTGCCGGAAGGAGTGTCTCACTATCAATGGCAATTTGCTAACATGCTACAATATTCGGGAAAACCATCAGTTGTTGTCTGCGATGATCGAAATGACCTTGAGGCTATAATTGAAATGGCCTCACTGTTTCGTGAGGATAAAGAAGATTTACGGAGAAGGCCAAATATCCTCCTCTATTCAGAGCCGACTTCCCCTTTGCAACAGAGTAAGACCGCATTGGATAAGCTTTTGTTGATGGCAGAAATAGGTTTGCCGGTAGTCCACTCCCCAGCGCCAATGATGGGAAGTTCTGGCCCTATACACTTAGCTGGAGAGCTGGCTTTATGTAATGCAGAGATTTTGTCAGGGTTAGTTTTGCACCAATTGAAAAACCCTGGAGCCCCCTTTGTCTACGGGGCAGGTCCCCATCATTTTGATATGAGAAGCGTCCAAATCTGCTATGGGGCACCAGAATTTCAACTAACGAAGGCCGCGATTGCCGAACTTGGCCGTTACTACAAAATGCCAACCTGGGGTTATGCTGGATGTTCCGATGCCAAAGTGTTGGACGAACAGGCGGCTGTTGAGGCGACAATGGCCGCTTTAATGGCTAAGCTGAGTGGTGCTAATCTCGTTCATGATGTTGGATACATGGAGAGTGGTCTGGCTACATCCCTTGAGTTGATACTGCTGACAGATGAACTCGTAGCAATGATAGATCATATGATGTCTGGTATTGTAGTCTCAGATGACACTTTAATGATAAATGAGATAGACGCCGTAGGTCCTGGTGAAAATTTCCTAACAACCAAGGAAACTGTAGCTCGCTTCCGTGAATTCTGGAATCCCCAATTCTTTGACCGTGATAGCCTTGAAAAGTGGAACAAGGCGGGTGCTTTGACCACAAGCCAACGATTGAACAGAAAAGTCAAGGACATAATAGAGAACTATGAGGTAGAAAGAGTGCAAGATACCGTGATCAAAGAGATGACAAGCATTATGGAAAGACATAGGCCGGAAAACAAGCGAAGAAGTAAATGATCAAGTATTTGCGGGAGAGATACTGATGAAATTAGCAGAACGCTCGTGCTATCTGCGGCAAGAGGGGGCATACGAAGTCTTAGCTAAGGCCAATGCTCTAGAGGAGCAAGGACGGGATATCATCCATCTGGAGATCGGTCAACCCGATTTTGGAACCTTTCCCAACATTGCTATGGCTGGGATCAAAGCCATCAGTGAAGGAAAAACCCGTTATAATCCTTCCTCCGGACTTCACGAATTGCGTTATGCAATAGCCAGAGACATCAGCTATCGACGGGGGATCCAGCTTCAACCTGAAGAGGTAGTTATTGGCCCTGGGGCAAAGCCTTTTCTTTTTTTCCCTACTCTAGCACTGGTTGAGCCTGGTGATGAGGTGCTCTACCCAAATCCAGGTTTCCCCACCTACGAAGCGATGATCCGTGTTACCGGCGCCAAGCCAGTAGAGATGCGTCTGCTTGAGGAAAGAGGGTTTGCAATCGATATAGATGCAATCAAGAGATCACTTACTGATCGAACCCGCTTAATCGTATTGAACTCGCCAGGAAATCCAACCGGCGGAGTCATATCACGATGTGATCTGGAGAAGATAGCCTCAATTGCCAGGGATCATGATTGCTGGATACTATCAGACGAGATTAATTCCCGCTTAGTGTACGGAGACGCGGGACATGTAAGTATAGCTAGCCTACCGGGCATGAAGCAGCGAACCATCATTGTGGATGGTTTCTCTAAAACGTACGCTATGACCGGTTGGCGGCTTGGTTATGGTGTCATGCCAGCAGATTTGGCCGAGCGCGTTGGACTTCTTCTGACCCATTCCATCGGTTGCACTGCCACCTTTACTCAATATGCCGGTATTGAGGCGTTGACAGGTCCTCAGGAACAGGTAGAGGTTGGCCGAGCCATATTCGAAAAGCGCCGCGATCTAATGGTTGATGGTTTACGCGAAATACCTGGCGTGCGCTGTCAAAGACCTGATGGTGCATTCTACGTTTTTCCGAATGTGAAGGCATTTCGAAAACCAGTCGATGAACTGGCTGATTACTTATTGGAGGAAGCTGGAGTTGCCCTCCTCCCAGGGACAGCCTTTGGAGCAAGGGGCGAGGGATACCTTCGCCTCTGCTATGCTAACTCCTTGGCAAATATCGAGAACGCACTAGAGCGACTGAGGAAAGCATTTAAGAAACTGCATGTAGTATAAACAGGCTCACTTAGATGCAAGATGATAATGAAGCTGTACAGAAAAAGGAGTGGTACTAAATGACACTAAAGCGTAAGAAGATAACAATTCTCGAGCTTCAGGACATGAAAAAAAGACGAGAAAAGATTTCTTGGTTAACTGCCTACGACTACCCCACCGCTCAGTTTGCTGAAGCTGCAAGGTTGGAAATGCTGCTGGTCGGAGACTCTCTTGGGATGTGTGTCTATGGCTATGAAGGGACTGTCCCAGTAACTATGGATCAATGCATTGTCCATACAGAAGCTGTGCGCCGCGCTGCACCCACTGCTTTCGTGATCGGCGACATGCCGTTTATGAGTTACCAGGCAAGCAATGAAGACGCTGTTAGAAACGCAGGAAGGTTTATGAAAGAAGCGGGGGTAGATGCGGTTAAGCTCGAAGGCGGGGTACGA
>CAZKFV010000087.1:0-11172 GCA_964552295.1 uncultured Thermotogae bacterium
GAAGAAGGAATGAAGGCCGTTATTGGCCTATCCAATGAAGGTATCCAAACAAATGTTACCCTGGTCTTTTCGCCAGCCCAAGCACTACTGGCAGCAAAATGTGGAGCAAGCTTCGCCTCCCCATTCGTGGGAAGAATCGATGATGTAGGCGGGGATGGCATGGATGTTGTCTCTCAGATCCTGGATATCTATGATCAATACGCTTTCGATACAGAGCTGATAGTGGCAAGCGTCCGTCATCCTCAACATGTTCTCCAAGCTGCCCTTCTGGGTGCAGAGATAGCCACTGTTCCTTACGCGGTTTTAAAGAAACTCTTCAATCATCCTCTCACGGATGTCGGAATAGAGAGATTCCTAAAAGACTGGAAGGGAGTGCCGAAGTGACATTCGATAGGTACGAGGGAACACGTGATGCTTACGGAAAAACCCTAGCCGAGCTTGGCCTGCAGGACGATCGAATTGTTGTTCTCACCGCTGACCTTGCTGGATCAACCAAGACTGAGCTATTTGCCAAGAAATACCCGAATCGTTTCTTCAACATCGGTGTGGCCGAGGCGAACATGATGGGGATTGCAGCAGGACTGGCCATGGGCGGATATAGGCCTTTTGCCTCCACCTTTGCTGTATTTGCTACCGGCAAACCATGGGAACAAATCAGGCAAGTTATCGCCTACCCCAAGATCCCGGTGCGCATTGTAGCTACCCACGCCGGCTTAACCGTGGGCGAGGATGGAGCAAGCCACCAGATGCTAGAGGATATATCTAACATGCGAGTGTTGCCCAACATGACGGTAATCGTCCCTGCAGATGCAACCGAAGCAGCGGCCGTAACGAGATATGTCGCCAAGTACGACGAAGGCCCTGTTTACGTGCGCCTGGCACGGGCAAAGTTTCCGGTCATCCTGCCCGATAGTTATGAGTTCAGACTTGGAAAAGCAACTATACTGGCGGAGGGAACAGATGCTTCCGTGTTTGCTTGCGGGATCATGGTGTCGGCAGCCCTCAAAGCAAGGGATGAACTAGCCAAACAGGGAATCTGTATTGAGGTAATCAACGTATCTACAATCAAGCCTATCGATAGCCAGACTGTTGTAGATTCAGCAAAGAAGACGGGTTTAGTTTTCACCGCTGAAGAGCATCAAGCAAGCGGAGGACTCGGAAGCACAGTATGCGAGGTACTTGCCGAGAACCATCCTACCCGCGTCATTCGCTTGGGAGTGCTGGATCGTTATGGTCAATCGGGATCAGCTGATGAGCTTCTATCCGCATACGGCCTCGACGCTACTGCACTAGTCTCCAGAATAAGACAGGAACTGTCACTGAGGAAGTGATGTGTACGAATAGGCTACCGTGAAACAGGTATTGATATACACTGATGGTGCGTGCAGTGGAAATCCAGGGCCAGGGGGCTGGGGGGCTGTACTTATAAGCGGTGAGCATCGTAAGGAGATCTCCGGGGGACAGATACAGACCACCAACAACCGGATGGAACTCACCGCGTCAATACAAGCGTTGAAGGCCCTTAATCAACCATCTCAAGTACACCTATTTACTGATTCCAACTACCTAAAGAAGGGAATCACTGAGTGGATACACAAATGGAAGGCAAACGGATGGAAGCGGCGTAGCGGAAAGCGCTTGCTACCAGTTAAGAACGCTGATCTGTGGAAAGACCTAGAGCTTCTGACTGCAGGGCACAAAGTCACATTCCATTGGATAGAGGGACATGCCGGAAACAAAGAAAACGAGCGCTGCGATGAACTCGCTAGAAGCGCTATCCCTAGGAGGTAAAGATGGCTGAAGTATACGTAACTTGTCGAATGTTTCCAGATGAGATAGACAGGCTGCGAAGCGCTGGACATACCGTGACAATCCGCGATGAAGAAGGCCCAGTATCACGCCAGGAGTTACTCAGTAACGTTACGGATGTTGAAGCGCTGATCTGCCTCCTTTCAGACAAGATCGATAAACAAGTAATTGAAGCCGGCCCTCAACTGAAGATCATTGCTAACTTGGGAGTTGGTTATGACAACATAGACCTAATTACTGCTAGCAAGCATGGAATCGTTGTCACAAACACACCAGGCGCTCTCACTGAGACAACTGCCGATTTGACATTTGCGTTACTGCTCTCGGCCGCACGGCGAATCGTGGAAGCAGATGAATACGTGCGAAGCGGTGGGTTTTTGGGCTGGGAACTCCTCCAGAAGCACCTGGGCTGTGATGTGTTTGGCAAGACGCTTGGAATTTTAGGGCTAGGCCGAATAGGAAAAGCAGTAGCTCGTCGCGGGCATTTCGGCTTCAACATGAAGATCCTGTACCACAATAGACACAGAGATTCCGATGCTGAGCAAGAGATCAATGCACAATACGTCAGCTTTGAAGAATTGCTAGAAGCAAGCGATTTCATATGCATACATACTCCACTTACGGAAGAAACTTACCACCTGTTCGACCGCGAAGCATTCCGCTTGATGAAGAATAGCGCCATTTTAGTCAATGTTGCCCGTGGACCAGTTGTTGATGAAAATGCCCTTGTTTGGGCGCTTGAATCAGGTGAGCTTGCTGGAGCAGGGATTGATGTCTACGAACAAGAGCCTAAGATCCACGCAGGATTGCTCAAATTGAAGCAACGAGTGGTCCTTTCTCCCCACCTTGGCAGCGCCACTGTTCAGACAAGGCAGGTTCTGGCAAAAATAGCTGTTGACAACGTAATTTCAGTCCTCTCTGGCAAAGAACCACTCAACCAGGTTTCTTAAAAGTGCAACAATGCATCATGTTCGCTCTCGATACAACCGCTCGTCTACTGCCCGTGCCATCATCTGAGCATCGATGCGTGAATCCAGAAAAACAGAAATACGTCTTGCTTGCGCACGTGGATTGGAAATAACCTCATCGTAACACACGTATAGAACATCGATATTCGACTGCTGGGAAAGCCATTCTTTCACCTGCCTTAGGTGCCTCTGCATGACCTGTGCGATCTCTTCATCGCTTACAGCTTGCCCATTCTCTCCTCGACGGATGAGCATCTTTCGCTGTGAGGCCAGTATCTCCTCCATCTTTCGCCGCATGAAGATTACTTTGTAAGTGTAGTCTTCAGGCAGATGAATCAGAAGGGCGGAGATTATCTTAACCACCTTTCCACGAGCGAGCGCCAACCAGGATTTGTCGGTTTCAATATCCTTTACTGGTTCATACTCGTAATAACCTTTGAGGTTGTCAACATCTGCCCGACGAACATTATCGGTCAGGATATCTATACCGCCTGCTTTAAGCATCATCATCATCATTGATGTCCCCGAACGAGGAAGCCCGGAGACAATGGTAATCATCTTGTCGTCCATCACCCGTTGATCTTATCCCAATTTAGGCTGTTGTGGGTAGGTGTCATAGGAGGCCCGGCCAGGAAAAAGTCGCAAAATAACACATCTTAAGAGGACGATCCGTTGTTTCTCACACTTGCGGATTCAGCAGTTGTAAAGAGTAAGTGGAAGTGGTGGATCAATCGACAGTAGGCACAGCGCAGGCAATTGAACCGCTGACCATACATGACATTGAAGTCTGGCAGCGGCTCAATTCCAGCGTTAGACGCGGAGAAAAGTTGTGCGCTATGATTAAGACCTATCAAATACAAGATCACCTTGAGGCATTCCAAGGAAGGCTACAACGTCTCCTGTGCAGAGCTTCCGGGCTGTTGGTCTCAGGGGAAACCGAGGAAGGCGCCATTGCCAACATCCAAGAGGCTATTAAGGAGTGTTTGGCAACGCGCGACGAGTCCCTTAAGGATGCGGGCGTTCGGGAGATCGAAGTGCTCGTCTGATCGCGCCAAAACTACCGGGCATCCATCATCTTGACGCCGTTCGCGCACTGGAAAAGGCAAGACTTCACATAGTGTTCCAAGGCAAGCAGATTGTGATGTCAGACGGGGTCCGCATCCTAACGATTACCCCGCCACAATCCAGTCAACCCGTTCACGATGGGCGGGATTGTTCAAGATGCAGGCATAACGATTGACGAGTTCAAGAAGTTCCTCTGAAATGGATCGCCGTCTAACACTTGCTGCAGCTAACATGGCTATCGCTGCGGTTGCATCGGGACTGCTAGGTAGATTCGGTAGTGGTTGAGGGGCAACTTTAACGGAGCCTCGCCGAGCGTCTTAGCCTACGACGAGAGCGTCTCCGAAGGCTCAGGTTGCGACGGCGTCCGGATGAGGAAGCTGAGGAACGCGCCGAGCAGCGGGAGCGCGGACGTTAGAAGAAGGATCTCCCGATATCCGTCCAGTCGATCGAACGCCGCCCCGAAGAGAACCGGGCCGATCGCCGAACCGATCACGTTGAAAGCAGCAGTGACGCCGAGGATGCCTCCAAGATACCGCCTCCCGAACAGGTTCGGCTTGAGCACGCGATAACTGATCAAAAGCAGACCACTGCCTACTCCCCCGACCACGCTGTGGAGGTAAGCCATCGCTTCGTTCTGTAGGAAGGCAAGGGTCACAAAGCTCGCGACCTGCAGCAGGCACGCCGCGCCGAGCACCCAATGGTGCTTGCGCACCCGATCCAGAACGAGCCCCGCGAAGATCGTGGTGCTCAGTGCGACCAGCGGCTTGATCCCCATCACGATCGCCGCAAACTTCATTGAGTAACCGTGGACGCCGAGGATGGAGACAAAGTGGAGAACAACTCTCGTGCCCACCAGCGACGATTGGAAGACCACATACGTGAGTATCCAGAACGCAGAGGTGCGGATCGCCTCGGACTGTCGGAATGTCGGCTCGTAGATCGCGTCAACCTGCATGACAGTGCCCGTCGACGCTGCCGCTTTCGGGGCTGGCGCACGATCGGGCCTAAGCCCGACATCTTCAGGCCGATTGATCAGGAAGGCCCACACGATCGGCAGGTAGACAAGACCAAGGCCGCCGGCCAGGAAGCAGTACGCCATCCGCCAGCCGAACGACGTGATCAGCCAGCTGTTGAGCAGCGGGAAGAGCACACCGCCCAGCGTCCCGCCCAGTCCGACAAGCATGATCGCCAACGCCCGGCGCCGGATGAACCATTGCGGCGCGAGCGTGCTCGCCGAAAGTTCGAGCGCCCCCTTCCCACTGAGCCGCGCCAAGAAGAACCCGGTAAACAGAATGAACGGCGAGATCGACAGGCTGAGCAACAGACACGCAAGCCCAAGGGTCAGACCCGAGGCGACCGCCACCGCCTTCGCTCCGAGCCGATCCACCAGCTGTCCTACGAAGAACATAGCGCAACCTGAGAGCAGGGTCGCCCCGGAGTATAGGGAGGAGACAATCGTCCTACTCCAACCGAAGTCGGCGACAAAGGAGTCCATGAACAACGAGAACGAATCGGACTGGCCCGGCGTGGTGGCAAACATCGAGAACGCCCCGAGAATGACGACGACCCATCCGTAGTAGAACGGTAGCCCCGTCACCCAAGCGAACCGCTCGACCGTCGCAGCACGCTCCATCCTCTGTTGCATCTCATCCCCCCTCGGCCACACCCAGCCCGCGTCACTCCGACGTCAAATCGGTGTACCCCACGTCGCAGGTATCAAGGTTACCCGCCACATCCGTCCAATTCACGGATAGGAAGTCTGGCTGTTCACCGCTTGTCGATGCCGAACGCGCCCAGATGGGTGTATCACAATACTATGGGGTCACAGCTTTATTTTAGTATTTTACAATTAGAATGTACTAGAATGTCTCATAATGGCGCGACCGTTGCGCGTCGAGCGTGAAAGTTCCGTCTACCACGTCACCATTCGCGGGAATGCGCGGGAGAAGATATTCCTTGACTACAGAGACTGAACCGCTAAGGGTTCAAGAACAAAGCTCTGGCCCCTAACACATAACTCGCAAGATCAGCCGCCAGAAAGAACGGCTTGAATCATCCAGCCTAGCTCACCGCTTTAGGCATTTCGGTTTCCCGGGCTTTTGCTGTTATGGTTGTAGAGAAAGCTTCTAACATGGGAGGCGACAATATGAGTCATCAGTTGAAAGGGATTTTCCTGTTAGGTTTTCTGTCGTTGTTTCTAATGAGTTCCGCCGTGACGCTGGCTGAGCAACCCGCCTGCACCATAACCCTGGACCCTTCTCAGACTGTTCAGGAAACGCTTGATACAGCCCAGGAAGGCTCAGTGATTTGTCTTGTGCAGGGTGAATGGCACGAAAATCTCCGCATAGAAAAGAGCCTAACCCTAAGAGGACAAGGCGCTGACAAGACCGTGATACAAGGACAACAGATAATAGAACCAGTAGTCCAGGTAAATACGCCCGATAAGGGGGGAAAAATATTTGTAGTTATAGAGAACCTGACACTCACTGGGTCCTTGGATGGTGCCCGCTTTCAGGGATCTGTCCAGGCCAGGATTGTGAACTCAACCATAAGAGGAAATTATGATGGTGTAAGCATATCTGAGTCTGCACAGGCTAATATTGAGAGCTCAACTTTCGAAGACAACCAGCTAAACGGGGTAAGCATATGGGGCTATGCGAAAGCCACGATATCTAACTGCAAGATAAATTCCAATCAGTGGTATGGCCTCTGGGCCAGGGATGATGCCGTGGCAACGATCACAGACTGCATCCTAGAACAAAATGGTTATGGAATCAGAGTGCTAGGGTCAGCCAAAGTATCTCTGGAAGGTTCCACCATCAAATCAAATTCCCACGATGGAATACTTATCGGTGGCTTGGCGCAGGCGACCATTATTTACTCAACAATTAGAAACAATAATCATGATGGGATATGGGTCGAGGAAGCCGCCAATCTAAGACTCGAAAGCTCAATAGTAGAAGGAAATAAGTGGGGAATCGGTATAGCCAATTCTGCAAGGGCCTATATCACAGCCTCCACAATCAAGGAAAATCATGGGGGCATCGGCTTATTAGATGCCGGTCAGGCCGATATCCAAAGCAATAGCATATCAGCCAACCTGGGATATGGGATAGCCATCTACAAAGAACCCTGCTTTAGTAGCAAAGAAGAATTCATAGGCTATGTTACCGGAAGGGCAAATTCCATACCTGGAAACAGCAAGCATAATGGAAATGGCAAATGTGCAGTATGCCCTGTTGAGCTTTTCTTCCTCACAACTGAAGGTGGAGGCAGATTTGATAAACGCTTGCCAGAATGAAATGGCCAAGTGCTTAAATCTAGACACCTGTCATTACATTTCTATTGTTATTGTATATAATGGATATTCAGAAAGGAGGTGAAAGAAATGGCTAAGAAAGAGATCCTTGATAAGCTATCCGTCTACATTCCACAGCAAAAGATGGCGGAAAAGCCGGTCGAGCGCTTAATCAAACTAAGCAAGAAGAGGGATCGTTCTGTCAATTACCTCATCGTTGAGGCAATTTTAGAGTACCTCAAGCGAGAAGAGAAAAAAGGGTGAACACAGTAAGGACAGAGGCTGCTTAAGGTAGAAGAAGTCTCTGTCCGTACTGACCTGTTTTTGGAAAGGCTTATTCTTAAGCATAGGGGTTTGTCACCCCAAATGGCCACTTGTAGTTCCAGGCTTTCTTTCATTTCCTAGCATAAAACGAATACACAACTACTACAACAAGCGATAAACGACATGTGATTGTAAAATCTCTTGCTGATTTTATTAGCAGTAACCTAACCTTTCGCAGAATGAAAGCCACTGCTTACGAGGTAACCTATCCACAATTTGCTGCCTTGACAAAATGCCGCGTTGCATGGAGAATATGAATGAACGTTCATTCATATTGGAGGACTATGGCTATCAACCAAGCAGAAAAGAAACACCTGATAAGGCAAGCGGCAATTAGGACCTTCTCACGCAAAGGGTTCCATAACTCGCGAGCCGAAGAGATCGCTCGCGAGGCGGGAATCGCTGTAGGGACTATCTATAACTACTTCACCAGCAAGGAAGATATTCTGCTTTCGATATTCAAGGTAGAGTTTGAACAACGTATAGAAGCATTTCATGATCTGCTTAAAAGCAACCTCTCGCTTCCAGAGAAGATCAGTCAAATCCTACAAGACCACTTCTCCCGATTGAGTGAACAAGGAGATCTAGCAGCACTTCTTATTCAGGAAAGATTCAATCCAGAAAAGGGATTTCGCGCTAAGCTGCTCGGATTGTATAAAGACATGATTGCCCAGATAGAGAAACTCATCCAAGAAGGCGTTGAGAAGAACTGGGTCCGCCAGTGTCACCCAAGGATCATCGCCTATGCACTTCTCGGTGTAGTAGAGTCACTAAGCGTATACGCACTCAGTTATCCCGAAGAGGCAAAGAAGGGAATCCTTGCTGATGCACCAGCCGAACTTGCTGGTTTCATTTTGAAGGGACTGCATAAGGAGGCAACTGATGAAGCTTAAGAATCTAATGATTGTAGTTTCGTTGCTCGGCCTGTTAATTGTTGTCGGTGCACAGACTACCGCCCAGGAAAGCCAGCAGCGTATGATGGCACGGATACTGCTTGTGGACGAGACAAAGACGTTTGCCTCGACGATGCGCGTAGGGGCGTTGGCAAAGGTATTAAAGAACAGCGAACTGGTCGAGCTTTCAGTCAAGATGATCGATGTTGACTCAAGCTACGCTGACCCACTCTCTGGTATGGACAAACCAGAACAGCCATACGACCTCGTGCTGATCGTCCCTAAAGGGATTGACGACGGATCGATCTCACAAGTTTGGCTTGTCAGTGAGTACTACGATAGCTCAACTCCAGAATATGCTCTGCTTGCCATGCTTTCAGGGGTCATCGATCAGGTGTTCCAGGGGATAGCTAGCGCAACGGATGTTTCTGAAGACCTCTGGCCAGCCGCTTATGCAGCCCTGTATCTTGAACAAGGATGGATTAAGTGAGACGATTCTTTGAGTTCATCGCCGATCATCCCCGTATAACAATTGGCGTTATCCTTGTAATCACGATTGCCTTTGCTTCTTTCGTGCCGCGCTTGAGTATAGACACTAACTTCAAGAACTACATGGACGAGAATGATCCAACGGTGCAAGCGATGAATAGCGCCCAGGACCGCTATGGCTCTCAGGATATGCTTATGATCGCCCTCGAGAACGATGAAGGTATTTTCAACCAGGAAACGTTGACCAAAATATCCCAGATGCAAGCGGAGTTCGAGAACATACCCAGTGTTGATGAAGTAACCGGCCCGCTTAACGCACAAGTAATCACCGGAACAGAGAAAACACTCAACGTTGGGCCAGCAGCGCCAAACGAAGAAGTACCTGCAACTGCAGAGGAGATGGAGTCCTACCGGGCGCGAGTGATGAAAAGCAACACATTGCTCGGTTATATAATTGCCTCCGATGGGAAAGCGGCCACGATTTTGGTCAAACTGAAACTTGACGCAGACGACGTTGCGGCAGCAAAACAGGTAGTGGAGATTGTCGGTAAGTACAACATTGCCCCTGATAGTATTTACATTACTGGGCTGCCGTACATGAACCTGGTGTTGACGCAGTCCATGAGTAAAGATCTTAAGATACTTCTCCCTCTTGTCATCTTCGTAATCATTCTAGTTCTTTACTTTAGCTTCTGGAGCCTGAGGGGAGTCATCCTTCCGCTCTTGGTTGTAAGTCTGTCTGCTGTATGGACACTGGGATTGATGGCGATGTTTGACGTTCCGATAACGATCATCTCGTTTATCCTGCCGGTAATATTGATGGCTATCGGAATAGCTTATTGCATCCACGTGCTAAACAGGTACTACGAAGAGATCGCCGCTGGCGCCGATAGACGCACGGCCGTTATCGAGACGGGACTATCAATGGTTTCGCCAGTATCCATGGCCGGGTTAACGACTGTAGCAGGTTTCTTGTCACTCCTAAACTCGTTCCTTATCCCGCAGCGGCAATTTGGTGTGTTCACGGGGCTGGGGGTTCTGGCAGCAATGCTGCTCTCTCTTGTGCTCATACCTGCTCTTCTTGCCACATTGAAGGTTCCAAGAAGGAAGGTCCACAGTAACAGCAAAAGCATACTGACCCTTGGCCTGTCGGGTTTTGAGCGAATCATCATCCGTCATCGCTTGCTGGTAATCATTGTCTCTTTGGCGCTGTTTGGAACCTTTCTTGCATCGCTTCCAATGCTGAAGATCGAGACCTCGCAAACGGAGTTTCTGGGAGCAAATAGCCCGGTGGTGTTAGCGATGGACGTGATGGATCGGCATTTTTCTGGTAGTGAGCAAGTAATGATCGATATCGACACCGGCAAGCGCGACGGATTGAAGGACCCAAAAGTGTTGAATCAGATAGATGAGCTGCAGGACTTCCTCGAAAGTAAGGGGGTAAAAAAGACTATATCGATAGCCGACATGGTGGCAGAGATGAACCAGAAATTCCATGCCGATGATCCCAGGTATTACGTAGTGCCTGAGGATCGTAAGCTCGTGTCTCAGCTTCTCCTGCTGTTCACTTTCCAAGGAGGCGACATGGGAAACATGGCACTGGGTGACTTCTCCGCAGGCGAGGTGACGGGTCTCTACTTGTATCCCGGAAGCTCAGAGCAAGTGGATCTGGCGCGCGAGGTACAGGACTATCTTGATGCCAACTTCACCAATGGAATAAGTGCAAGGATGGTCGGTCCAACTAAGGTGGCATCAAGCATGTTCTCACGCATTGCCAAAAGCCAGATCACGAGTTTAGCCACCTCAATCCTTGCTTCCTGGCTCATCGTGTCGGTGCTTCTGGGCTCGGTGGTCGCCGGACTCGTAAGCCTAGTTCCGATCGCGTTCACAGTTGTCATCAACTTCGGAGTGATGGCCTACTCGGGTACACCGCTTGACTTGGCCACGCTGATGGTGTCATCAATTGCAATTGGAATTGGTATCGACTACGCGATTCACTTTATCTCGCGGTTTCGCCGGGAAATGCGATCCAAAGAGACGGCAGAGAGTGCACTACAGAATACAATCCAGACTACCGGGCGTGGAATCGCATACAATGCCCTTGCCTTAGCTCTCGGGTTTGCTGTCCTTCTTTTTTCTTCGTTTAAGGCAACAAGCAACTTCGGTCTCCTCATCGCGATGACGATGGTGATAAGTGCGCTATCCGCGTTCACGATCATCCCAGCGATCCTTGTTACGTGGAAGCCGCGCTTTCTGACAAAACCGGTATGGGAAAAGCAGAGAAAAAGACAGGTGGATTCTAAGCACAAAGGATAGATGAAGTCAC
>CAZKFV010000088.1:0-19675 GCA_964552295.1 uncultured Thermotogae bacterium
TGATCATGCACGAGCCCCTAACACAGGCCCGGCTGGAGAAGCTCCACTTTCTACGCGAGAAAGGAGTTGAGCCTTACCCGCCGCAATTCAGTACGAGTCATTCTATCTTGCAGGCAGCCAAGCAGTTTTCATCTCTTAGTGCAGAGGAGCGAAGCGGCGAAGTGGTTACAGTAGCTGGCCGGTTGATTGCCTTCCGCCGTATGGGCCGGGCTGCGTTTCTAGACCTTCGTGATGGCACAGACAAGATACAGGTGTATGCCTGCGTGGATGAACTTGGCCAAGAGCAGTATGCAGGTTTATGCGACGCAGACATAGGTGACTTTCTGGGAATCAAGGGTGAGATCTTTCGCACCCGCAGGGGTGAACTGACTGTCTCCACCGCATCATGGACGCTGCTTGCCAAGTCACTACGTCCACTCCCCGAGAAGTGGCATGGATTAAAGGATGTAGAGCTTCGCTATCGACATCGATCGCTGGATCTAATAGCTAACGAACAGGTGCGTAAGTGTTTTGCCCAACGTTCCAGGATGATCGCAGCAATGCGCCATTACCTTGACCAAAAGGGATTCTTGGAAGTTGAGACCCCCATGATGCAGCCAATTGCTGGGGGGGCTACGGCCAGGCCCTTTGTAACCCACCACAACACACTTGATATCGATTTGTATCTGCGCGTTGCCCCGGAGCTGTATCTGAAGCGCTTGGTGATTGGGGGACTGGACCGTGTTTACGAACTGGGAAAGAACTTTCGCAACGAAGGGGTATCGACGACTCACAACCCTGAGTTCACAACCCTAGAGGTATATCAAGCATACAGCGATTACAACGGAATGATGACGCTTGCTGAGGAAATTCTTACTGCTGCAGTTAAAGCTGCCACCGGGTCAACAACCATAATCTATCAAGAACAGAAGATTGATCTGACGCCTCCGTGGCCGCGTATCAGTATGATCGAAGCGGTGGAGCACGCATCAGGCATTTCCATATCCGGCGCATCGCAGAAATCCATAATGACTGATGCCGCAGAAAAAGGAATAGACGTATCTGGGCTGTCGCGGGGCAAGATCATCGAGCTGCTATTCGATCGTTTTGTTGAGCCAACGCTTATCCAACCAACAATCATCAAGGACTTCCCGATTGAGATATCCCCACTGGCGAAAAGCAAGCCCAGCAATGACTCTATGGTTGAACGATTTGAGCTATTTATCGGTGGAATGGAGCTAGGTAATGCCTTTACTGAACTGAACGATCCCTTAGATCAGAGGGCAAGATTCGAGCAACAGGAGCGCTTGCGCTCCGAAGGCGATGAGGAAGCACAAAGAGTGGACGAAGATTTCCTATTTGCGCTCGAACACGGGATGCCCCCAACAGGTGGGATTGGCTTCGGAATAGATCGAATAGCAATGTTGGTAACTGATTCACGCTCCATTCGTGACGTGATTCTCTTCCCCCCATTGCGCGGTAAAGGACAATGACAAACATCTGGTCAATAGCAAATAAGCAGCTAGATGCACTCCTTGATAGCCTAATACGCTGGGACGAGCGCATGCTGGAGGCAATCAGCCAAAACCACAAACTAGACACAATGTCCGGGTTCTTGGTTAGTGCCACTTACATGGGGGATGGATACCTGTGGGGTGGGTTAGCGCTGGGGCTCATACTGTTCGGGCGTCCTATAGACCGCTCGTATGTAATCCTTGGCCTCGGAGTGATGCTTGCAAATATAGCTTTGTTTAGGTTGTTTAAGTCTTTTTTCGCTCGCCCCCGGCCTATCCTGGTAGTCTCCCCCCTGCGCTCTCGCCTACTAGACAGCTATTCTTTCCCCTCGGGCCACGCAACGACATCGTTTGCACTCGCCTGGGTTATATCAGCCTGCTATCCATACATCTGGGCCCAGATTCCGATCTATTTAGTGGCAATAGTAATATCGCTGTCACGCGTCTACATGCGCGAGCACTATCCACTGGATGTCTTAGGTGGTGGCTTACTGGGAACTTCCTCAGCTATATACCTTCTCCCTCTCCTAGAACGCATTGTCTTTTAGAAGAGAACACCCTCAACACAAGACTATATTGCTATGAATATTATTCACAGCTTTGCGCGGGCGTTAACCCTGTAAGCACTCTGTTATCAAGACTTAACACTCATATAATTGCCCAAATTCCCACAATTTAAACGGGTATCTTATCCTGCTGATATAGGCCAGAATCATAGGCCAACGATGCTACATGTAACCAGCCTGTTTTAACGATAGGTAACCGCTACTTGTGACAATGATATGGTCTAAAAGAGGAATCCCGAGGAGCTTCCCCGCCCGCGCCAGGCGATCAGTTAGCGCAATATCCTCTGGGCTGGCCTCTAGGGTTCCTGAAGGATGATTATGTGCCACGATGATTGATGCTGCGCGATCGGTGAGGGGATCAGCGTACACCTCCCGCGGATGGACCTGGTTTGAATCAAGCAGCCCTACAGTGACTACCCTATTCTCGATCACTTCGTTCGCTCCACTAAGTGAAAGACACACGAAATACTCCTGGCGCTTATCGCGGATTTGCTGAACAAATGGCAATACATCCTTAGCTTCGCGGACCCGAGACCCCTCACTAAGCATAAACCTCCGTGCTAACTCATATGCTGCGATAATACGCGCCGCTTTGGTAGGCCCAACACCGGGAATTTGCTTAAGAATAAGTGCGTCGAGTTTACCCGATCTGAGATCTACTTTATGAATGATCTTGGTTGCTAAGGACAACGCGTTCGTTCCTTTCATCCCGCTACCAAGCAGTATGGCTAGTAATTCGGGATCGGACAGTGCGGTTGCCCCTTTGGAAAGAAGCTTTTCACGAGGTCGATCAATTTCAGGAAGATCCTTAATCACCTTCACCGCTATCACCATTAAAGGTTAGTTATCGAAAGCTCATATTAGTACATGTACAGAGTAAATGCAATTGCTAAGGCCGATGGAAGATCACTAATCATCACCCCTTCTGTCGCTTTAACAAGCAATGCAAAGTGCCACAAAGGGCTACAGCGATATACGAGGAGCGCTTCGAATAAGCTTTGGTGCCTGCATTTGACTGTTAACTAGAAACAATAGCCAAGACAGCATCACCCTAAGAGAAGGGTTGCTGTAGCAGGAAACACGCGGTCGCTATAGGCTTTTTAGGAAAACAGGCGGTCGGAATCCCCATTATTGGCAAAGAGAGGCAGTACTCCAGTTCCCAGCTCATGGGGTAGCATGTCTTTTACATACGAAGAGACGGCTATGTTGAGCTCTTCTGCCACAGATCTACCGTTTGCTTCAGCCAAAATCGCCAGGCTCAGCAACAAGCTTTTGTCAATGACTTCATCCTCTTGATAGGTATACTGCTTTGTCACTATTTTATCGTCCTTAGAAAATTTCAGGAACACGTGCCAGAAATTCGCGCTAACCGTACCGCTCAGCTGTGCTCACCCCTACCACTATTCCGCCCCACTGTAGCACGAGTCCAACCAGCAAGTCAAGAGTAACTATGAAACAAACCTAGCAAATTTGCATAGAGATGAAGGCTGCAATATCAGCCCCATTGCATAAAGTCATAGAAAAACATTAAAACTACTAATCCCCAACTCTTGGGCAATAGCGCCGCGAAGAGAAATTCGTCACCCGT
Organism: uncultured Thermotogae bacterium; assembly: GCA_964552295.1. Classification (GTDB taxonomy): domain Bacteria; phylum Bipolaricaulota; class Bipolaricaulia; order UBA7950; family UBA9294; genus M55B144. The sequence continues at coordinate 3,648 of CAZKFV010000088.1, forward strand.
AGACAAGCGAACAAGAGGTAGCGCATAAGCAGAACCGCGCACAAAATCACAATGGATAAGAAGTTGCGCACACGGCGGATTCTTGCCGATTCTATAGCCACATCAGTAACAAGACCTGCACTTCTACCTGTTTCTACCAATAAAGGCACATCCCCTAGTGATTATGATGCCGGCGCCCTTGACCGTGTCCCTCAGGTTCTACCCACTCGATGGTTTCAAGGCTGCCCTTGATGTAATCGTTGACCACGTTACGAACCAAACCAGTGGCCCCAGTGATAACGTTTATGCCAAGTCTCTTGAAGTTGCTTACCGCGCTTGGTCCCATCCCCCAAGCAAGAACAGTGTTTGCCCCCTGAGAATGCACCCAATTTGGAAGATCACCTGGACCATGTCCGGCAAATGGTACGTCAAGCACCTCTGCGCTGACTACCTTTTCATCCTCTACACTGACAAACACGTAATGCTGAGCCCGGCCAAAATGCTCTTCAACCTGGTCATCCAGCCCAGCCGTACCGCGGATTGGTATCGCAATCTTACTTATCATCAAAAGCTCCTTCTATCTATTGGTACTCTAAACAAGCACAACTATTTGCCACCCAAGCTACACTCCGCCAAGATCAATTAACATCTTTCTGGTGGCCACGTACTAGAAAGCCTTCTGGCCAGATAGAAAGATAACAACATCTGTAAAGAAAATCCAACCCCACTAACGTGTTCTTCGAGACGCGCCTTTGTGGCTAGGAATCGGTAATATCTCTAGTATATGCTAGCTCTGTTTCAAAAGTCTTACAGCAAACAATAGCCATGAGCATATTGATGCTGTTGGATACTCCTCTATAATCACCACTTGTACAGAAGGAGGATATTGATGCAATCGATCGAGATACTGCGCCAGCTTTCCGATGCCTTTGGAGTGTCGGGTTTCGAGGATGAAGTGCGCGACCAAGTTAGCAAGCTTGTCTCTCCATTTGTCGATGAATTAAGGGTTGACACGTTGGGAAACCTGTTTGCCGTGCGCAAAGGCAAGAGTGACTTTACCTTGATGCTCGACGCGCACATGGATGAGGTTGGGTTCATCCTAAAATGGATTGAAGACTCCGGTTATCTCCGATTTGCCCCCTTGGGCGGATGGGACCCCCGCATTATACCGGGACATAGGGTAGAGATACTGTTGCGCAGCGGTGAGAAGCGCTGCGGGGTCATAGGGTCTGCACCACCGCATATCCTAACCGAGGAAGAACGAAAAAAACCGATCCCAATAGACAGTATGTTTATCGATGTTGGAGCAGCATCACACCAGGATGCTCTTGACATGGGCTTTCACATCGGGGATCCGCTGACCATTCACTACCCATTCACCGAGTTACGTAAAGGATACGTCACCGGAAAAGCCTTCGACGACCGAGCTGGCTGTGCGGTAATGATTGAAACTGCTAGTCGTCTAGCGGGCAAGGATCTTGATATCAACATAGTTTTCTCATTCGTCATTGGCGAGGAAGTTGGGTTGAGAGGAGCTCGTACATCTGCTTATCAGATCGATCCTGATTTGGCAATCGCCCTGGAGGGGACAATTGGAGCAGACATGCCGGGGGTACCCGAGAGTTGTCAGCCAGTACGATTGGGGCGTGGTCCAGCTATCACCGTGGCGGATAACTCGATCATCGTGTCCCGAAAACTCATCAAGGCTCTTGAGAGCATAGCAGAAGAGGCGGCAATTCCTTATCAGTATAAACTTCCAACATATGGCGGAACCGATGCTGGTGCGATACATACTACAAAAGAGGGAATTCTGGCCGGGGTGGTTTCCGTCCCCTGTCGGTTCATTCATTCACCGACATCAACCTTGCGGCTAAACGACTTCGAGAACACAGTTAGATTGATGACAGGATTCATAGAGCATCTGCCTAAGATCTTATCTTGAAGGCAAGCTTCAATGGCTTTACAAAGGATGTTTGCTTGCAAAATTAGAGGCAGCGCCAGGAAGTTAGAATGCCTAGCGCTGCTTGTTTACCGCTTTTAACTCCTTGTGTCTTAGGCTGAGACAGATTGTGCTCTTCTAGCATTCAACTGCTCGCGCACAACCTTGCTTAGTCGCCTGATTCCTTCTTCGATACGTTCGGTGGACCCAAGAGAAAATGACAGGCGCATCTCGTTCTGTCCTCGCCCATCTACGTAGAACGCTTTTCCGACAACATAGGCCACTTTATTCTCAATAGCCCGTGGGAACATTTCCTCGGTATCGATCTCTTCGGGAAGCCTTACCCACAGGAACAGACCACCCTCGGGGTGTGTCCAAGTGATGCCTTCATCCTTAGGCATGTACTTCTCCAAGGCAGCGATCATTGCATCTCGCTTGACGTGGTACACCTCGCGGATCTCAGTAAGGTGCTGTTCCATACCGTAATCTCTAATGTAGCGCGCCGCAATGTGCTGGATAAGCTTGCTCGTGCATAAGTCTGTAGCCTGCTTCACTCGCACCAGGACATCCATGAAGGAAGCATCGGCAACCACAAGCCCCAACCGCATCCCAGCCGCAAGAACCTTTGAGAAGGTCATAATGAGAATGACGCGGCCTTCATCATCCAGACTGCGAATTGACGGAAGCATCTCGCCGGTAAAACGGAGCTGGCTGTATGGGTCGTCCTCGAAAATCAGCAGCTCCTGCTTCCTGGCGATCTCAAGCAAGCGCTTGCGCTTGGCAAGTGACATTGTGATACCGCTTGGATTCTGGAAATCGGGAATCACATACACTGCCTTAAGAATCTTCCCAGCATGGCGCGCTTGAGTGATTTTCTGTTCGAGAATATCCAGATTCATACCGTCCTCTTCCATGGGTACGGGTATCTTATCGGCCTCAAATAGGCTGAATGTCTGCAATGCAGCGAGATACGTCGGCGCTTCAACAAAAATAACATCGCCGGGGTCAATGAGCGCCTTGGACAATAGATCCAGAGCTTGCTGTGATGCGGTAGTCACCAATACCTGATCTGCAGATACGTCAAGCCCTTGTGGCCTGAGCCAGTCAACAATGACCCGCCGCAGCGTTTGGCTTCCTTCCGTAAGTCCATACTGAAGTACATTCTCGTAGTTTCCCCGCAGTTCGTCGGCGGCAATCTCGGCGAATTCATCGTGGGGAAAGGTCTCCGGCGCAGGGCAGCCGCCAGCAAATGATATAATATCCGGTTTTTCGGTTAGTTTGAGCAACTCTCGGATAGCGGAGCGTTTTGCCCCAGAAGCACGCTTGGAAAGGTATCTTTTCATTTATCTCTCCTTGCGTTGCCGGTTGCGCAACGCACCATATTATACGCCGCCAGCTACCGGTTCTCAAAAGACATCCTGCCTTGCTCAAGTAGGAGACTCAATAAATCCGAGTTACCACTCATAGCGGAAGCAATTCATCTTCTTACCACAATATCACAAGGCAAATGAGCCATGGTAACTTCACAGGCTGCTTTTTGCTGTGACCGTCAATGATTACATCCAGATGTTTCCAAGTTGTTGTTTAGTATACGCGCTATCTAGTTAGCAGGAAACATATATATCTTTGATTAGCTAAAGTTTACAAATGCAGTGATCCGTATATCTAAAAGCTAGATCACCTATTTAGCGTAGGGCAAAAGTTGCAAGTGGAGTAAAGATTAATATACTGAATTGATCCAAAAAGGTGAAGGGGGTTCTACGAATGATCGGTATGCTAAACGATCTGGAGATCAGGGCGCTATGTGACGCAGAATCGTTAACATGGCCAGGCGAGCCAATGATTTTCCCTTTCGAGCCGGAGCAAAAAGGCAAACCCTCCTATGGGCTGGGCAGCTTTGGATATGACCTTCGTCTGGGAAGCAAGTTTTTAGTTCCAATAGGAGGTATAAACGCCGTTCTGGACCCCATCAACTTCCCGCGTGGACACTTTCGACAGATCGAGGCGAAGGAGACGCTGGAGGTTGCCCCTGGATCTCAAGTCCTAGCTGAATCCGTAGAAATGTTCAATGTGCCAGATGACATCGCTGGCGTCTGCTGGGGAAAGAGCTCCTATGCCCGGTGTGGGCTTCTAGTTAACGTGACGCCTCTGGAACCAGGCTGGAAAGGAGTACTGACAATTGAACTGGCAAACTTGTCGCCTCTTCCAATCAAGCTCCACGTCGGCCAAGGAATTGCGCAGGTGGTCTTCTTCCGTGGAAACAGGCCACAAAGAACTTACGCAGAGAAGGAGGCAGGGGGTGTTTACCAGAATCAACCTGGTGTTACGCTACCCAAGTGAGGAGAAATGCAATATATAAAAATGGTAGCCAAAGAGGAAATCTGGAACTCTGGATACGTTCAGCTCTGGGATTTCAGCCGTGCTCAACTAAACGAGGAGTCCAAAACTGAAGCCGTGGCAACAGTGGCTAGCATTTGTTACGGGCAACCAGCAAAGAACGCGAAAAAACTCGTAGAGCGGCTGTCAACCGAGAGCGGGGGGCTTCCTTCCTCAGCGTTCGAGTTTATCCGCGACGGGGACAAACCGCGAATAGAAGACAGCCTGCGGAATAACCCCGAGCTAGCTGATGCCAAGAGTAGCCACCGTCTATCACAAGAAGATGTGTTGCACAAGCACCGTTCAAACATAGCCACATTCAGAATCAAAGTACCGATCTTCGTTGCTCGTCAACTGATGCGTCATCGAACCTTCTCTTACCAGGAGCTAAGCAGGCGCTACACGGACGATGATCGTGTGCCGCTTGCGTTCTGGTCCCCAGCGCAGGAGGAAATAGGGCCAACCGCTGTCAGCCTATTCAGTCTTGCCTACTCTCTTCAAGCGAAAATTTACAGGTTGCTACGCGAGCTAAACGTACGGGCGGAGATAGCCCGATCTGTACTTGGAACCGGCCTTTTTACTGAGTTATGGATGATGGGAGATGCGCCGGCGTGGGAGAATTACTTCAAACTCCGCCTTGAATCTCATACTCAAAAGGAACATCGCGAATTGGCACGAGTAATGTATGCTCTGCTTTTGGAATACCAGCCTGAATTTTCTATCACACCAGTACAGCAAGGTGATGGGTAACTTATCTGAAGAAAGCAGCTCTTCACTAGTTATCGATCAATAGGAAATCAGACCCGCAGCGGTTACCAACATGTAGTTCGATGAGCGGTTGCGGTATTACTTATGCCTAGATTTTTCTCTATCCTAGAGAAAAAGGATCCATATGCAGCAGATCATCAAAACAGCCTGCGCAATTCATCGCGCAGAGCAAGAAGAGCGATCCGCAGTTTGCTGGCAAAGGGCAGCCGCGAGTATCGCGGCCATTTCCATACAACTCCTATAACCAGAAGCGTGATAACAATTGTCAAAAAGAAATGGACCAGCCCGGATGATAAGCTCAAGACAACCGCAATCAAGATTAAGGACACGCAGATAGCAATATCTGCGGCTCTTAATTGCTTCAATTGATGATGCACAAACACCCGCAATCGGCGCGATGATATGCCCAGTTTATCAATAAATCGGCCGCGTCTTCCGCGAGGCCAGTTCCATACTATCCCGATCAATCCAAGAACTATCACCAGATCAATTAGATTTCCCACCACGCCTAAGGCAATGCTGAGAAATACTCCAAGCACAAAGAGCGCAAGCATCAATACAAATAGAGCAAAGGAAAGCGGTGAGGCAACCACCACCGCAAATAGAATGCCAAACGGGATGATAAAAGGCAGAACAATGCTAAGCAGTAACAGTCTCACAACCCAGGCAAAAATACTCATCTGGACTCATCCCTCGTTGTATAGGTTCGAATTAGACATTTAGATGAAACGCGCGATCTTTTCAAGTGGGTGCCGATCTGTATCTTGTGGGGTCTCCGCCGCATACCCAATTGGAATAAGGGCCATCAGCTCTTCGCCCCCTGATGTACCAAGTACCTGTTCAATCTGATGATCGTGCGCTTTTCCCATCCAACAGCCGGCCAATCCAAGTGAATATGCCGCAAGGAGCATGTTCTCAATCATTGCCCCTATTCCCTGTGCATCCTTGAGCTCATCATATCCAGCATCGCGGTCCAAGAGCACAGCAAGCGTTACTGGCGCCGTCTTGATCATATTGTCCTGAGGTGCAAGCTTGGATAGCTGGTGTATCTTTTCCGCACTTTCCACCACAACTACTCGCCAAGGCTGGGTGTTGTGTCCCGATGGTGCAAATCGGCCAGCGTCGATTATCTGCGTGATTGTCTCACGTGAGACAGGCTTATTGGTGAAAGTGCGCACGCTCCTTCGTCGCCTTATCGCGTTCAAAACCTCATTCATCGCTTACCCCCAATTCGTATTTAGTGACAGTATACGTAGAATCTGCTACGCAGACGAGGGAAGGGCCGCCGATACGCACTCAGCCCAAACGCTCGGTTCCACCAATAACCAACGATCACAGGCTTATCTAGCTTGCTTAGCCTAAAGCAGGCCTCTCGCTAGTCGACATTCCTCACGCTCAGTCATTAGCCATCAACCTTCCTGACCATTCCATCGCTTCCGTCCCCGGATTTCTCACGATACCCTCCAGCCAAAGCAGCTGGCTTCCCCATTCAGGCCTCGCCATACGGAAGCAGGCGCCAAACGATGGGGCCAAATCCCGCTCGTTTCTTATGGACTAGTCATTCTCCTGTCTACAATCACGGTAATGCGGTTGCAATCAGTTACAGTCACGTAGCGTAGTCTTAAACAGAACTCCCACCTCTCTGTCCGTAAACAATACCGCACGTACTTCCACGCGTAGCTTGCTTGCCACGTCCAATTATTTTCCACTCCGATTTGCGTACGAGGTGACATTAAGTTGCTTGCATAACCACTAAAACACAGATTCTAACTCTATATGGCCGTTAAGATTGCCTGGTAAAGGAAACAGAAATCTACCAGCGCTTGACAACGTAACAGTGTTATGTTATACTGCTCCACAATAAATGCCCAAGGAGGGATAAACGATGTATACTTTAAACAACGGGATGGAGAAGCTAGCAGAATCGCACTATGCTGAGCTGCTAAAATATGCGGAAGAGGGAAGACGCTTCCACATTGACCGAAAACCAAAGAAGCCTGCACGTAGCAGATCACGTATCTTCTACTTGATCAAGAAACGCCCCTGTAATGACTCTGCGTAACAGTGTGTTGTTACAAACCTAAAGGAGGCTTATCTTGGATGAAGAAAAACTGATCTCAAAGAAGGAAGTCTTAGAGAAACTAGGCATCTCCTACGGGCAGCTGTACCGTTGGAAACGCAAAGGATTGATCCCAGAGAGTTGGTTTGTCCGCAAGGCGACTTTCACCGGGCAAGAGACGTTCTTTCCAGAGAAGAGCATTACCGCTAGGATCAAGCGGATAGTGGAAATGAAGGACGACTATCCGCTTGATCAACTTGCTGATCTGATTACTACACGCATCAACGACAAAGTAGAGGTAGCTTTGTCCAAGCTTCGAAGACTTGGATGGTTTGACGACGAAGCTATGAAGATCTGCCACTTTGCCCCGGATCAGTCAAGTCTTTCGCTGCAGGAGACGCTTTGTGTATACGCACTTCGCCAGTTGGTAACCAAGGCCAGAAATGAGGAAATTGACCTAGTAAAGACAACGCTCGACAAATCCATGGCCGGTGGCTTGATGGACAGAATTGGACAGGACAAGCTTGTGTTATACCTGCTGCGTAAGAGGCTTTCTGCTGCGGGCATCTCGGCGGAGATCAGCCTGGTGAGTATTTCTCCAGCCAATGCAATTTTCGATCCAGAGACTGAGATTGTGCAGACACTTGATCTCCAAGCAATCCTTCAACAGATGAAGCTAGATCTCGGCAACCAAAAGAGGTTCTCAGAAGACGATCAACAAGATCATACTCAAGAGAAAGAAGCGCATCCACAGAAATCCGAAGAGCCGAAGGAGGAGAGATGAACGAGAAGCGTAACTCAGCAAGCATCTCAGGAGCAGGAACAATCGGAGGTGGAATCTATAACAGCATCTCCATATCCGGGGCAGGAAAAGTAACCAGTGACCTCACAGCAGAGACGATAAGGATATCGGGCGCGGGAAAAATCCAAGGAAGAACAGAAGCAACCAACATAACTGCCTCGGGAAGCGCTGTCTTTTCGCAGGATGTTGTCTCAGAAGAGATGAAGGTTAGCGGTAGTGCCCGCGTTGACGGACAAGTAAACGTAAAAGAGCTCAAGTGTTCAGGTACTTTTAGGGCTGGTAAGGGAATCAGATCGGAGTACATAAAGGTTAGCGGCAATCTTCGCACTGAGGGCGATGTAGAAGCTGAGATATTCAAGGCCACCGGTGGATTTAGGATAGGCGGGCTTCTCTCTGCCGACAGAGTGGAGATAAGACTAGGCGGGCGTTGCGAGGTAAGCGAGATTGGTGGCGAGCGCATAGAAGTAATCGGCGGCGGTTGGAAAGATAAAGGGATTATCCTGGATGGATTGATCAAGCTGTTTACCGGAGGCGGAGCAGCAGCGCTTCACACTTCTCAAATAGAGGGAGACGAAATCCGGATAGAGGATACAACCGCTGATACCGTGCGCGGTAAGAAGATAGAAATAGGAGCAGGTTGCCATATCGGTTTAGTGGAATACTCCGACTCACTTAAGGTTCACCCCGAAGCGAAGGTGGAAAGAAAAACAAAGATATAGGAAAAGTACTATCAAGAGAGGCCTTTTACCCACTACAACTTAACCAAAAGGAATCCCTTAACCTAACGAGCCCAAACTCATCCATTGAACCAATTGAAGCTTAACAAACACTCACTGTAACTACTTGATAGAAGACTTAGGAATCCCAGAAAGATGATCGAATCGATTACAAACTGGAAGAGGAGATTTTTCACCATCTGGACGGGGCAGCAGTTTTCGCTCCTGGGAAGTCACGCAGCGCAATTTGCCCTCGTATGGTGGTTAACTACTACTACTGGGTCGGCAACTGTGCTCGCCACAGCCACAACGGTTGCCTTAATACCCCAGATTATCCTAGGACCACTCGCTGGTGCGTATATAGACCGATGGAACAGGCGTCTTGTTATGCTTGTCGCTGACAGCTTCATCGCCATGGTTTCTTTGTGGCTTGCTTACCTTTTTTGGAGCGGAGCAATGCAGGTATGGCATGTATACATTGTGATGCTGGCGCGTTCATTGGGCGATGCCTTTCAATGGCCAGCCATGGCTGCCTCAACGACTCTTATGGTGCCAGGAAAGCACCTGGCTCGCATAGCGGGTATAAATCAGACAATCAAAGGCTTGCTGATAATTGTCGGCTCTCCCTTAGGCGCCCTTCTGCTTTCTCTGCTTCCGTTACACGGGGTAATGCTTGTGGATCTAGGAACAGCCTTGTTCGCCGTTGCCCCTCTTCTGTTCATACCTATTCCACAACCTCCTCCGTTGGCAACCAATGATGGCAAAAAGTCCATATGGATTGATCTCAGCCAGGGGTTTAGATTCCTGCGGGGTTGGAAAGGGGCAATGGTTCTCATAATTGGAGCACTGATTTTCAAGATCGCCCTTACCCCAGCCTTTTCACTAATTCCACTACTGGTGAGTTCCCACTTTGGCCTAAATGCTACCAAGTTAGCCCTGCTGGAATCGGCGGTAGGCATAGGAATTCTCGTTGGAGGACTAGCATTAAGCGTGTGGGGCGGTTTCAGACGCAAGGTATATACCTTGTTAATGGGGATTGTCGGGGTGGGGTTAGGAGTAGGAATAGCCGGATTTCTTCCAGCTAACATGTTCTTTGCAGCCATCCCAAGCTTCTTGTTTGTGGGGCTCATGATTCCAATGGCTGATGGACCGATCATGGCCATCCTGCAGTCCTGTGTGGCTCCTGAGATGCAAGGGCGAGTATTTGCCCTACTTGGTAGCCTTATCTCGCTATCTTCTCCCATTGGGCTTGCTATGGCCGGACCTGTTAGCGACTGGCTGGGTATTCAGGTCTGGTTTCTCATCGCGGGGATCTTATGCATCGCAGTAGGAGTCTACGGCTTTCTTAGCCCGGCACTCCTTCACATTGAAGATAACAACCTGGCCACAAGCAAAGTGGTGCTAGCCTCAGCCGATAAGACAGTAGACTAGCCTTCAAGATACTCCTTTCCCCTTAAGCTTACATGCGCGACTATCGAACGGGAACTACTTATTTACCTTGTGAATGGCTCGGCCCAGGGCAGCCTCAGCGGCTTCTTTCATTCCCTCAGGGAGGGTTGGATGGGCGTGAATAGTGTCAGCAATTGCCTCCAAAGTAAGGCCATTTTGAACTGCAACAGCCGCTTCTCCTATGACTGATGATGCCTCAGCACCGATAATCTGTGCCCCGAGCAAATGGTGCGAACTGGCGTCTGCCACCACTTGAAAGAACCCCTCTAGCTCGTTCATACATAAAGCCTTCGCTGTTGCAGCATAGGGAAAGCGGCCCACAAGAATCTTTCTGCCTCCTTGTTTAGCATGCGCTTCAGAGTATCCTACAGATGCAATTTCAGGATCGGTAAATATGGCCTGGGGGATAAAACGTTGCTTGATCCCAACAGTGTTTGTTTTTCGCGCCAGATGATCAGCAAGCACGAGCGCATCATGAGAGGCTTTGTGGGCCAGCATCGGTCCGGGAACAACATCACCAATAGCGCAAATCCCTGCCGTGCTTGTTTGGAGGTTGTTATCAACTTCTATAAACCCTCGATCATCTGTTTTAACTCCTACGTTCTCTAGGCCTATCCCGCGCGAGTTTGGTCTTCGCCCAACAACCAACAAGACACGATCTGCTTCAATCGCTTGCTGGTTTTTGGTATGAACAAGTACCCCATCTTCTATGTCCTCTAGATGGTCAGCAGGGTTGTTAGTTTCAATCTTGATCTTCTGATCCTTAAGCGCACGTTTCAGAGTAGCCAAAGTACGCTGATCGAGATCCATACCAGGCAGAATATCCGGCATCATCTCTATTACCGTGACCTTGCTTCCCAAGCGATTGTAGATCGTGGCAAGCTCCAGCCCAATTACCCCTCCACCAATTACAACTAACTTCTCTGGAACCTCGGATAGCTCCAGAGCCTCGTCTGATGACCACACCCTAGGGTGATCGAAACTGAAGCCTGGAATATCAATGGGACAAGATCCGGTTGCAATAACTATTCTATCTGCCTCAAGGATCTCACCTGTTGAAAGATCGATTTTCCCAATTCCCGATATCGTCCCGCGAGCTGAGATCAGCTCTACCTCGTGGGCCCGAAAGAGCTTGGCAACGCCCTCAACCAAGCGCAACACGACATCATTCTTCCATTGTGCTAACAACGGTAACTCAATATTTGGTGCGCCAAAGAAAATACCCATGGAGGCCGCACTGTTTGCTTGCTGCATAAGTTTGGTCGCCGAGTAAAGGGCTTTTGTCGGAACACAACCCCAATTGAGGCACACCCCTCCCAGCTTACGTTCCTCTATCACCGCAACCTTCATGCCAAGTTGCGCCATGCGAATTGCTGCAACATATCCACCTGGCCCGGCACCAAGCACAGCCACTTCGTAATTCATCAGGGTCATCTCTCCTTTTAATCTAGCTTATCCGCCTGGACCGAAAGCATCAACAACTTGGTAACAAAATTGTCCATAGCAGAGCATACCTTGATAACCACTCTAGGTGTAATCATTCCTCGCCTTGCCCAAGGCGGGCAATGTTCTCCTACCATAGTTTTTACCCGTCTTTTGTATAAAATCTAAAGGTCGAGGATCAAGCGGGGTGCGTCATGAAAAGGATAACCGTATTTCTAAAATTTGCTTTGCTTGCTATTGGACTGATTCTCTTGTTGACCGGATGCGGGCCTAAGGAAAGTGCAGACTCTCAGGAAGCAACGCCTTCTACAACCTCAAATGAGCAACAGCCGCCCGCTCACTCGCCAATTGAACCTCCCTCAGACCGGCCTGTGGCTGCCAATACTGCAGCTCCAACGCCCGATGCAAATGCTGAACCTCCTTCTACTCCCAACAGTCCAGCACCCGATCAACCCTCTGTGGGGCCAGATTTTGCCCCTTCGGATACTAAACCCGAAGGGCTTGACCAGAAGATCAACTTCTCTAAGTCAGTCCAAGCACTGAAATCGCTTGACAACTATCGCTACACAACTGTCATGAAGTACGAAGGAACTGATGCTTCCGGAACCGAATCAGTTACTACCACGGTCATTGGGGAGTATTCAGCCCCAGATAGTTACCGCCTAGTTATCATAGATTCTACAGAAGAGCAGGGGGCCGAATTTGTGAAGATCGGCGAGTCATTGTGGGTCTATGACGATGGAAGCTGGATGAAGGTACCGGAAAATGCTGCCGCTTTTGTTGCTGAAAGTATATTTGGCCTTGCTTTGGACTTTGTTTGGGAGGCTTTGGCTTCAAGCTTGGAAGATAAGACGCGCTACATCGGCAAAGAGACAATAAACGGGACCTTGTCTCTGCATTATTCTTCTTCAAGTTCATACTGGCAGTCACACGTGGGGCAAGGTTTCGGAGATGCACAGGGAGATATTTGGATCGCCGAGGAAGGTTACCCAATAAAGTTCACGTTCACTGCATCGGGAACCAACGAAGATGGCGACCACGGATCAATACAGTGGAATAGCAATATAACAGGTGTTAATTCCGGTATAACCATCGCCCCTCCCATATCGGACTGATAGCAATTTGACCCGCCGCATGTCCCTTAAACACTTGACTGGGATTATTTCAAGGATGTGTTTGTACATTCCACAAGCTTGACAGGCTCCTTAGCTCTACTTGCGCAAAAGGTCTGCTAGCCTTGATCTAAGGCCTATGCACTAGCTTTGCAAGAATCGCTTGCTAGCCTTGCGCTTGTCTACAATCCGGGCTAGGATGTCTGGCTTACTAAGGAGGATTACATTATGCGCAGGCACTTTCGCACTTCCGAATCGGTCACGGAGGGCCACCCAGACAAGATTGCCGATAGAATCTCAGATGCAGTCTTGGATGCGATCATAGAGCATGACCCACAGGCGCACGTTGCGTGCGAGACATTTTTAACAACCGGGCTTGTCCTCGTCGGAGGTGAAATTTCAACCTCCACCTTCGCCGATGTTGACGCAGTTGCTCGCAGAGTAATTGCGGATATTGGCTACGACAAACCTGAGCTGGGTTTTAACTACCACGATTGTGCAGTCCTCTCAACAATCAAGGAACAATCGCCTGATATCGCAGCTGCCGTAGGTAAATCATCTCCCGATAGCTACGAAGCCATAGGCGCTGGTGACCAAGGAATAATGTTTGGCTATGCGTGCAGCGACACTGAGGAGTTAATGCCCTTACCTATCGTTCTAGCTCATCGCTTGACACAACAGCTAACCCGGTTGCGCAAGGACAAGATCCTTCCTTATCTGCGCCCAGATGGCAAATCGCAAGTAACCGTTGAATACGAGGATGGAAGACCGTTGCGGGCTAGCTCTGTCCTCATAGCAGCACAGCACGACCCCACCGTCGATCAAGAAACCCTTTGCCATGATGTGATCGAGCAAGTCATCCGCCCGACAATCGGGGAATGGCTAGACAAAGACACCCTTTTTCTTGTCAATTCCTCCGGACGTTTCGTCATCGGTGGGCCAGCATCGGACACCGGCGTCACCGGACGCAAGATCATCGTTGACACCTACGGTGGTTACGGATCACACGGTGGAGGAGCCTTTTCTGGCAAAGACCCCACCAAGGTCGATCGCTCTGGCTCGTACATGGCACGCTACGTAGCAAAGAACATAGTTGCCGCACAGCTGGCAAGTGAGGTGGAAGTACAGATAGCCTATGCCATTGGCCGCCCGGAACCACTGATGGTAAATGTTTATACCAAACAGAACGCTCAAGCCACGGATGAGTCACTGCGAAAGGCGCTACTTGAGCTATGTGATTTCCGGCCTGGGGCTATCATCAATCGTTTTGATCTACAGCGCCCGATCTATGAGCCGCTTTCCGCATACGGGCATTTCGGCCGCAAGGATCTTAATCTTCCATGGGAAAAGACCGATCGCATCGATGAACTACAACAAGCGCTCAGGTAACTCTATCCCGTTCATTGGTCAAGCGCCCCGAAAATGCGACTGAAGATCAATGCAAGCGCGAGTTTTGTTTTGGATTTTCGTTGCGCAAAAACTTTTAGAGCAGCGCTTTTTCGGCCACCTTGCTCTTTATCATCTTCACCAAGTTGTCAACAGGCATGGCTCCCAGGTCTTCCTCGCTGCGTAAGCGCACAGAGACTCCGTTACTCTCTCTTTCCCTATCTCCTACCACAAGCATGTAGGGAACCTTCTGCATCTGAGCGTCTCTGATCTTGGCGTTCATGCGGCCAGATGAGGCATCCACCTGGGCTCGCAGACCAGCTGCCCTAAGGACATCAACCACATGGCAGGCGTACTCATTGTGACGATCAGAGATGGGAATCCCCACGGCTTGCACGGGTGCTAACCAAACCGGGACCGCCCCGCCATAATGCTCGATAAGAACCCCATAGAAACGTTCAAGGCTTCCAAGAAGGGCACGGTGGATCATGTAGGGACGATGCTCAGCCCCATCCTCGCCGATGTAGGTCATATCGAAGCGACCTGGGAGGTTAAAGTCAAACTGTATTGTAGTGCACTGCCATAAGCGGTTTAGCACATCCTTGATCTTGATATCGATCTTAGGTCCGTAGAATACAGCTTCGCCTTCCATACGCTCATACTCAAGGCCCCGTGCATCCAATGCCTTAACCAGAGAACCCTCTGCCTGAGACCACATGCTATCCTCACCTGCATATTTCTCCGGTTGTTTTGTATCTCGAACCGACAACTCAATCTTAAACTGCTGAAAACCGAAGCCCCGCAGAAGATTTAAGCTGAAGTCCAATACGTGCAGTATTTCATCCTCCACCTGATCCGGAGTGCAAAATATATGCGCATCGTCCTGCGTGAAACCCCTCACGCGCAGTAAGCCATGCAATGTGCCACTTCGCTCATAGCGGTAAACCGTGCCCAATTCCGCCCAGCGAAGGGGAAGATCGCGGTAAGAACGAGTGCTAGACTTGTAGATCATTATGTGGAACGGGCAGTTCATCGGCTTGATGTAGTAATCCTGTCCATCAACATCCATGGGGGAATACATACCATCACGATAGAAATCAAGATGACCAGAGGTTTCCCACAGCCAAGATCGACCGATGTGAGGACTGAACACTATATCGTAGCCACCTTCATAGTGCAGCTTACGCCAGTAATCCTCGATTATCACCCGCATCTGACCACCCTTAGGATGCCAGTAGGCAAGCCCGGCCCCTGCTTCTTCGTGGAAGCTCACAAGGTCAAGCTGTTTCATCAGCTTGCGATGATCCCGCGCTTCGATTTGCTCTAACTTCTCAAGATAAGCCGCCAGATCGTCCTTGCTATCCCAAACAGTACCGTAAATCCTTTGCAGCATGGGGCGTGATTCATCCCCACGCCAGTAAGCACCAGCGACAGACAACAACTTGAAAGCATCACTCTTAACCTTGTCCGTACTTCGAAGGTGAGGTCCTCGGCACAGATCTATGAACTCACCTTGCCTGTACATTGTTATCATCTGGCCTTCCAGGTCCGATAACAGCTCAAGTTTCAACGGCTCATCCTGCTCTTCTAGTATCCTCTGTGCCTCGGAACGGCTTACCTCCAGCCTCTCGATCGGTATTGCCGAAGCGATGATTTTCCTCATCTCTTGTTCTATTGATGCAAGTTGCTCAGGAGTGAACGGTTCATCGACACCAAAGTCATAGTAGAAACCATCCTCAATGGCTGGGCCGATCCCAAGCTTAGCCTCCGGAAAGAGTCTCTTTACCGCCTGAGCCATGATGTGGGTCGTCGTGTGGCGTAGCACTGAAAGTGCTTCTTGCGAACCGCGAGTCAAGAAGGTCACGGTTACATCCTCAGCTACTGGCTCACGCAGATCGCGCAAGGTTCCATCCACAAGCGCGCAGACCGCAGCCTTAGCAAGGCCCGGTCCAATCTCTCCTGCAACCTCATACAGCGAGGCACCAGGAGCGACTTCCAA